>JAUNUE010000253.1:0-217 GCA_030538335.1 Allobrachymonas sp.
CCACGCCCGAATATGTGCGTCGCCACGGCGCGCCGCAGCACCCGGCGGACTTGGCACAGCACGCCACGCTGGCGTACACCCTGTTTTCGATGGGCGAGGTGTGGCCGTTTACCGGCCCCGATGGCAAGGCCGTGCAAGTCAAAATCCGCCCGCGTTTGCGCAGCAACAATGGCGATGTGTGCCGTGCCGCAGCCCTGCAGCACCAGGGCATCGTGCT
>JAUNUE010000253.1:227-2473 GCA_030538335.1 Allobrachymonas sp.
TTTCTGGTCGGGCACGATCTGGCCGCAGGCACGCTGGTCGAACTGCTGCCGCAATACCGCTCGCTCGACATGGGCATCCACGCGGTCTACCCCACGCGCAAGCACGTCTCGCCCAAGGTGCGGCTGATGATTGATTTTCTGGTGGATGCGTTCAGGCAGCCGGGCTGGCCGGTTTGAAACGGAATTGAGAGTCTGAATATATGCTTGGCATGTGGTGACACGGGCAGGTCTGGTCTGAACCGATTAGGCTGCTCGCAACGGAGCATAGGGAGCCAGAAGAGGGAGCTTTGGGGCGTCCGGTTGACCGAGAGGTTAGCCCTATTCCCACTGCATATTGAGCTTTCGATTAGAGGCCGCGCACTCCCTGAGATACAAGTTGATAAGACTTTGGTAGGGAATGCCAACCTCCGCAGAAACAGATTTGAAATAATCAATAGACTGTTGATCCAAGCGGAGCGTAATTTGCTTCTTGAGCATTGAAGCGTAAGGATTTTTCTTGGCGTTTGAAAAGTCGTATTCTTTGCGCATATTAACCACCATATTGTCTGGATTCATGGGCGGTTGCCTTTCGGGCAGAAATGATTCGAATGACATTTCCGCCTGACCTGTAGCAATGGCATACGACAAGCAATTTCATCGAAGAAGCAAGACCCAAAAGGACAAACCGATCTTCAAGTACAGAATGATCGGGATCGTGGATCAACTTGGCGTGTTCGTCTGCGAAAACTGAACAGGCATCTTCAAATGTGACACCATGCTTCTTGGCATTGGATTCTGCCTTTGGGCTATCCCATTCGAACTCCAAGTTTTCCATGCGAGAAGTGTAGCTTCAATGTAGCTACATTGTCAAGAAAAAAATGACTGCGATGGCTAACGTTGGAGGTAACCGGCGCCGGAGCAGAAGTATGAAGGGAGCCCAAAAGCGTAGCTTTTGGGTGTCCAGTTGGCCGAGGGGTTAGAGCGCATTACTACAGTGACTCCGTGTCCACTGCTCTAAAAGCTCGGCAGTACTTTCTTCGTGCTGTTTACGTCTGGCAGGAGACAAACGCTTCGGCAGTTCACCATGATGCGCGATTACGGAAAGTGCTACGAGGAGTTCTTTAAGACCCTCGACCTTTGATAATGATTCGGCAGGCACTGGCCAAAAGATTCCGACTATCTGCTCTTTTGGATAAAACGCGGTTTTCAGGAGTGCGTCACTACCCTGATACAGAACAATCTGTTTTACGCTTTGCGACAAGGCAGCGGGAAGAAGCGGCAGCAGTGCTTCCATATCCCGGCGAGAGAGGCCGTGAGTGGCTCCGTTTTGCACAGTGGCTTTCATACGATCTAACGGCGATCAGACCCACGCAAGCTGGTGATCTCTACGGTCATGCCGCGCTTCAGCCCATTGCATCGCGGTTTTGCAGCCGCGTGCCTGCAGGAATTCGGCAATTTCCTGCGAGTAGTAGCTCAGGCTGTCAAAGGCATCTTGCCCGGAAGAATGCAGGTAGAGAGTGCGTGCAGCAGGCGCAGCATCTTCGGTTTCGTTCAGGTAACCGCGCACGCCGCCTGCGTAGAAAATGCTGCGGGGCTGGCCGTCAACCTGTGCGTCAGATGATTCCTGCTGTGCCACCCATTCGGCCAGTGCCTGTGCGCCGCAGGCATCCACCGCTTCGCCGATGAGCATGACGTCGGTCATCTCACTCCACTTGCCGCCGCGGCTGCTCCAGCTGTAGTCGAGTATCCAGTAATCCTTGTCTTGAGGCAGAGGGGGGTGTTGCATGGTTACGCCTTTCGCGAATGGGTCAGAACACGCGCTTCGACAGGCTCAGCGCGAACGGGTGTTAGAGGCTCTGGCGCATACGAATTGTGCAGGCGCATCAAATACGCATCGGCATCACCACATATTTGAAGTGCGCACTGTCGGGCAGGGTGAGCAGGGCCGAGCTGTTGCCGTCTTGCAGCGCCAGGCTCACCATTTCCTGGTCGGTGTTGTTGAGCATGTCGATCAGGTAGGTGACGTTGAAGCCGATGTCGATGGGTTCGCCGTCGTATTCGATGTCGAGTTCTTCGACCGCTTCTTCCTGCTCGGCGTTGCTGCTGGCAATGCGCAGCGTGCCGGGGCTGAAGTGGGTGCGCACACCCTTGAATTTTTCGCTGGTGAGGATGGCGGCGCGTTGCAGCGAGGCCAGCAGCGGCTGGCGGCCCAGCGTGATGCTGTATTTGTTGTCTTTGGGGATGACGCGGTTGTAGTCGGGGAACTT
>JAUNUE010000254.1 GCA_030538335.1 Allobrachymonas sp.
TGCAGACGCTGGTCGTAAATGGTCTGCAGCGTGCTTTCGGGCACGCCTTTGAGCAGGGCGACGCGCTGGCGCAGGCTTTCTTTATAGTCGCTGATCACGCCTTGCATGGCGGCCTCGGTAATGGCCGCCACTTCGTCCTTCTTGCCTACAGCGTCGGCAATCTCGTCCACACACTCGATATTGATCAGCGTGGAGTCCATATCGAAAGCGATCAGCTTGTAATCGGCCAGACGCGGTAGTTTGGGCTGTTCGCGCACGCTGAGGGATTCTTCTGTATTCATGGCAAAGTCTCGTCAAGTTTTCTCACCATTCTAGAAGAACCACAGCCGCCATTTCACGCTGCCTTGAGCGCATCGGCAAGCCAGGTCTGCATGTCGGGTGCAGAAATATTGCCAGCGTGAAAGGCTACCTGTTCGCCTTTGCGGTACAGGGCCAGCGCCGGAACGCCGCGCAGGTTGATTGCCTGTACCGTGCGGTACTGGCTCACCGTGTTGAGCTTGGCCGGCAATACTTCAGACGTGTTGCTGGTCAGCTCTTCAAACCGCGGCCCTACCGAGCGGCAGGTGGCGCAGTGCGGTGCGTAGAAATACACCAGCACTGGCGTGTCGGTACCTTCCAGAAATGGCTGAAAAGTGGCGTCTGTGAGTTCTTCCATCTGCTTTCCTCCTTCAAGATTGAGGCGCGCTGGCAACATCGCCAACAAAAACGCTTATGTCTGTCGCAGCCGTGCGGGAGACAGCATGTCAACGGTCAACCCTTCGTCCACCAGCACCTGTGGCAAAGGCTGCTGGCGCACCAGCGCGGCGGCGGCCTGGCCCATGGCAGCGCAGGTCTGGATGCCGTAGCCGCCCTGGCCCACCACCCAGTAAAAGCCCGGCACCTGGTCGTCAAAACCATTGACCATGTCGCTGTCGGGCGCGTAGGTGCGCAAACCCGCCCATGTGTGGCTGGGGCGGCGGATCTGCAGCGTGGTCATTTCTTCAATGTGATAAATGCCCGTGGCAATGTCGAGTTCTTCGGGCTGCACATCGTGCGGGGGCACGGGGTCGGCGTTGGCGGGTGAGCCGAGCAATTGTCCTGCGTCGGGCTTGATATACCAGTTTTCGGCAATGCCGATGGCCATGGGCCACGCTGCAGTATTGACGCCTTCGGGCGCGGCAAAGGTGAAGGCGGCGCGGCGGCGCGGCTCCAGCCCCAGCGGCTGCACACCTGCCAGTGCGGCCACTGCATCGCCCCAGGCACCCGCTGCATTCACCACCACAGGGGCGGTGTAGGTGGTGTCGCCCGCCTGCACCAGCCACAGGCCGTCACTGCCGCGCTGCATGGCGGTCACTTCAGCCTGCGTCACGATTTGGCCACCGTGCTGGCGCACCCCGCGCAAAAAACCTTGCAGCAGGGCGTCTACATCGAGGTCGGCGGTATCGGGGTCAAGCAAACCACCCATGACCTGTTCGGGTTTGAGTACCGGAAACAGGGCACAGGTTTGTGCGGCATCAAGCTGCTGCATATTGGGTGCTGTTTGGCGTAGCAACTCCCATTGCGTTTGCAGCAGGCTTTCTTCGCCAGGGCCTGCTACGTTCAGGCTCGGGCGCGGGTGCAGCAGCGGTTGTTCGGCAAAGCCTGCGTCCGGTTGCATAAAAAACGGGCGGCTGGCGCGCGTGAGTTTGCGCACCTGCAGCGAGCCATAGCTTTCCATGAACTGCGCTGCCGAGCGCCCGGTGCTGTGGTATCCGGGCTGGCTTTCGCGTTCCAGCACGGTCACGCGGCCATGCGGGGCCAGCCAGTAGGCAGCCGAGGCCCCGGCGATGCCAGCGCCAACAATCAGGTAATCCACAGGAGGCATGGAGTTGGACATGGCTGCAAACCCAAGACAAACAAAAAAGTTCAGGGCAGATGGCCCATGGTATCACCGCACTGCAACGCTTGGTTTTTGTGCCGCAAAAGCCCTGTGACTTTTGTCGGTTCCGGTATAACGTTGGCCATAGGTGCTTTTTCAACGACGATTTGCAGAAAGGAGCAAGCATGAAAACCGCTATCAAGGATGTGGGTCCGCAGCCCGATGCTTTCGATCTGGAGGATGCCACCGAAGACAATCCCCACTACCGCCAGGTGGCCTGGACGGGAAAGTATCTGCAGTTGACACTGATGTCGATTCCGGTGGGCGAGTCCATCGGGCTGGAGGTACACCCTGAAACCGACCAGTTCTTGCGCGTGGATGGGGGTGAGGGCCGGGTAAAGATCGGCCCCTCCAAAGACAACTTTACTTTTGAGCAGGATGTGGAAGACGGCTGGTGCATGATGATTCCGGCCGGTAGTTGGCACGATGTGATCAACACGGGCGACGAGCCTTTGCAACTGTACGCCGTGTATGCGCCGGTGCACCATGCGGCTGGCAAGGTGCACCCCACGGCAGAAGATGCCGAGCGTGACGAGGCTTCTGGTGGTGACGAGCCGCCCACATGGACGGTGCAG
>JAUNUE010000255.1 GCA_030538335.1 Allobrachymonas sp.
CGAACGGCTGCCCCCAGAGACCACCGTCTGCAATGTGGGTATCGAGAATTTCCGAATATTCAGGAATACCACAGGTCCAATAATGAATTGCACCATACTGCAATGAAGAGAATGTAGTCCAAGCACACCATGATTCACTGATGCGCGGATTGTTGCCTCCTTGTCCAAGTACATCACGGCATGCAAGAAAGAAGGTTTTCCATTGGTTGTTGGTCATAGCTTGTTGGCAGGACATTGCGTGCTTTCTGACTGTTTGGGATAAATGGTCGCCCGCATATCAATACCAAGTTGTGCCATTTCGAAAAGCAGTTGGGCCGGTAGCGTGGTTTGCAGGGGAGGGGCGTCATGTCCCGCATCAAACCCATAATCAAATACGCGGCTTGAACAGGCATTCCAGCTATCACGTAAATCTGCGGGCATTGTTTTAATCAGATCGAGAAAATGCTGCGTGCACCCAATAGCATCCTGACTCAATGAGCCACCCACGAGTGGCTCAGCCGCCAGCCTGTATCCATCATCGACGGCACCATTGAAAAGAAGAAATGAATGCGTTCCAAAATAATCGGCCAGTGCATCCAGGGCAAACGGTGCCGACAACTCCAGATCAAGATTGATGAAGCACGGGGTCGGCATGGTTTCGGATTCTGAAAAACGCTACATCCCGACTGCTTCGCGCACAGCCTCCGCCAGATCAATCACCGCCTTGGCGTAGTAGCTGCTGTTGTTGTAGCGCGTGATGACATAGAAGTTTTGCGTGCCTGCGTAATAGCTGGGCGCAGCCTGTCCGTTTTCGAGTTCGATCAGCGCCAGTTTGCCGTTGCGGCCCAGGTTGGGCACGGTACTTTGCACCTGTGCGCCGAGCGCCGCAAAATCCTGCAGGGGGAAGCTGGGCACGATATCCGGCGCAAGCAAGGTGGAAAGTTGCAGGCGGCTGTTGTCAAACGCCACGTTGTACAGCGGCGGCAGGCCCGGCTCCCAGCCAAAGGCGCGAAAGTAGTTGGCGACCGAACCAATCGCGTCGGTCGGGCTGCTGAACAGGTCGATGTGTTTGTCGCCATCAAAGTCGATTGCGTATTTCAACCAGCTTGAGGGCATGAACTGCGGCAGGCCCATGGCCCCGGCGTAGCTGCCTTGCAGGGCCAGCGGGTTGTCGCGGTTTTTGGCACACAGCAGCAGATACGCTTCGAGTTCTTCGCGGAAGAACTGGTTGCGCGCAGCGGCACGCGGGTGCTTTTGCGGGAAGTCAAAGCTCAGCGTCGACAGGGTATCGATCACGCGCATATTGCCCATATTGCGGCCGAATATGGTTTCTACCCCGATGATGCCGACAATGTAGTGCGCAGCCACGCCCAGTTCGCGCTCAGCACGCTGCAGCGCAGCCACGTTCTCCTGCCAGAACTGCACCCCGGCGCGGATGCGGATTGGCTCGACAAAGCGGCTGCGATACACACGCCAGTTGCGGCGCACGCCCGTACCGGCGGGCAAAATCAGCCGTGGCACGCTTGGCAAAAAATCAGCATTGCCGATGGCATTGCGCACATACACTTCAGGCAAGCGCAGCCGCTGCGCCATGGCGGGGATTTGCGCCATCACGTCGGGGCGCTGGGCGTAGCTGCCGACCAAATCCTTGGGCACCAGCTCGTGGGGTTGCAGCGCAATGGTTTCAACGGGCGCAGGCGGTACCTGTTGCGGCTCGGCCTTGGGCGCAGGTGGCAGACTGGAATCGCTACGACTGGCACAACTTGCCAACCCCGCCAGACCTGCACCCGCAAGGCCGCCCAGCAGCATGCGGCGCGACATCGTTTCGGCAAATGAGGGGGCAGCTTGGGCAGGGTTTTTTTTCATGAGACGCATGGCAAAACAAAAACAGAAGTCAATCTTCGACGGGTACAGTGTATAGCCCTTCATCCATGTTGTTCCTCATGAAAAACCAACTCCGTTTGCGCCCTACCTCATGGAAAGCTTGGTACAGCCTGCTGGCCATAGCTGCTTTCTTTCTCGGCTCGCAGGCAAGCCTGCTGACCCAGTTGGCCGAAAACCTTTCCCCTGGCGTCAACCATACCGTCCAGATGCTCGCCACGCCTCTGCAATTCATCGCCTTTGCCGTACTGGCGTTGGCGGCATTTGCGCTGGTCACAAAAAAATGGCCCACGGCCGAAGACCTGGGCCTGCGCCCCACCTTGACCTTGCGCGAGATCGGCCTGCTGGCCGCCGTGTTTGTGGTCACTCATCTTTTTTTCTGGCTGTTGTCACGCGGCATGACGAGCGCCGACACATCAGCCGTGCCAACCACCAAGGAAATGTTTGAGGAAATGGGTCTGGGCAAAGGCCTGGCGTCTGACTTTGCCAGCCTGGTCAGCGTGGTGATTCTGGCGCCAATTTGCGAAGAAATTCTCTACCGTGGCCTGATCCTGCGCCCCATCCACGACGGGCTTTTGCGCAAATGGCCTGCCGCCGCTGTGGCGGTGGCC
>JAUNUE010000256.1 GCA_030538335.1 Allobrachymonas sp.
ATCCTTTGCCCGCGAGGCGGGTGCACGTATCACGGCGCTGTATGCCAAGCCCGATTTCATGTCCTCTTTTCCTGGTGAAGGGGCGCTTGATGATCTGGCTTCGCCTGAAAAATTCGAGGCCATTACCGACCGCCATGCCAAGCAGTATCTGCTCGAAGTAAAAGACATGTGCGGCCAGGCGGGCGTGGCCTGCGATATGGTCGCCGCCACCAGCGACACGCCTTACAAGGCCATCATCGAAACCGCAGAAAAGGTCCGTTGCGACCTGATCATGATGGCTTCGCATGGGCGCAAGGGCCTGAGTGGCCTGCTCATGGGCAGCGAAACGCACAAGGTGCTGACGCACTCGAAAATTCCGGTGCTGGTGTACCGCTGAAATAAAAAAGGATTGCCCTTACGGACAATCCTTTGGCGCGTTGCGCCTTTTCAGCGCATGCATGCAAACCCGTTATCAGGCGGCGTGTGCATGTTCGTGGCCGCAGCACTCTGCCTTGCCACAGCATGCGTCATGCGCGTGGGTGTGCTTGGTGCCGTCTTTGTGGGCGTGCTCGTGGGCATGCGCATGGTCGTGGTTGTGACCGCAGCAGTCGTCTTTGCCGCAGCACTTGTCGTGCGCGTGCGCATGGGTTTTGCCATCGGCGTGCGTGTGGCTGTGCTCGTGGTTGCAGCAATCTTCCTTGCCACAGCATGCGTGCTTGTGGTCGTGGCCGCAGCAATCGTCCTTGCCGCAGCAGTCAGCGTGGCTGTGGGCATGCTTGGTGCCGTCGGCATGGGTATGGTCGTGGCTGTGGCCATGGCCGCAGCAGTCGTCTTTGCCGCAGCATTCTTTGTGGTCGTGGGCGTGTGCGCTCATGAAAGGCTCCTGTTTGAACAAATTGCAGATAAGAAAAGGCGCAGCCATGTTTGCGCTGCTGGAGCCAGTATATACGCCAAAAAATTCCTATGTGATTGATTTTAAATATTAATTTTCAAAAATTCTTGCCTCGGGAAGCAAATCTTCATACGCACATGGAGGCCGGAAATCTTCATTTTTGAAAATTGGTATGAAGGCACGGACCTGCGAGTACCGGCCTCGCAAAACCTTTTTTCCATGCCTTGCCGAGGCTTTGCAAAAAGGTATGAAGATCAAATGCTCTCGCGTGATAGACCGCTGCACGGACTTGCGGGCTGCTCACCGTGGAAGTCTCGCGTGTTTTTCAAGAAAACCGGCTGGCTTTTTCAGGACGATGTTCGGTACTGCGCCATGATGGGAAATACCAGTTCTTCCTATTTGATGACCGAATCTTTAATTGCGCTGCTGTTTTTCAACGGTGCTTGCGGAAAAGCCCTGCCAGCCGCGTCTGGCAGAACTTCACACCGGCTCCGCCACCAGATCGTGGCCATCGGTATCGACAATGCGCGCTTGTGTGAAAGTACCCACCTTGAGGGTTTTGCTTATTTTTTCAGGTGGTAACAATTTCACAACGCCATCAATCTCTGGCGCGTCGGCATAGCTGCGGCCCACGCCGCCTTTTTTGCCCAAACCAGGGGCGCTGTCGACCAACACCTGCATCGTGCTACCAATGCGCTGGCGCAGTTTGGCTGTGGATATGCCTTCAGCCACCGCCATGAATTGCGCACGGCGGGCTTCGCGCACTTCATCGGGCAAAGCCCCCGGCAATTCATTGGCGCTTGCGCCTTTCACGGGCGAGTAGGCAAAGCAACCGGCGCGGTCGATTTGCGCCTCGTGCATGAAGTCGAGCAGGTGCTGGAATTCTTCTTCCGTCTCACCCGGAAAACCGGCAATGAAGGTCGAGCGAATCACCAGTTGCGGGCACATGCTGCGCCATTGTTCGATGCGCTCCAGGTTCTTTTCGCCATTGGCCGGGCGCTTCATGCGCTTCAACACATCGGGGTGGCTGTGCTGGAACGGCACGTCCAGGTACGGCAGCACCAGTCCTTCGGCCATCAACGGGATGATCGCATCGACCGAGGGATACGGGTACACATAATGCAGCCGCATCCAGGCACCGTACTGCTTGGCCAACTGCCCTAGTTCCTGCACCAGTTCCAGCGTGCGCGTCTTCACAGGTCTACCATTCCAGAAGCCGGTGCGGTACTGCACGTCCACGCCGTAGGCCGAGGTGTCCTGGCTGACCACCAGCAGTTCTTTCACGCCGCCTTCAAACAGCGCCTGCGCTTCTTTGAGGATGTCGCCGATCGGGCGGCTCACCAAGTCGCCGCGCAGGCTGGGGATGATGCAGAACGTACAGCGGTGGTTGCAGCCCTCGCTGATCTTCAGGTAGGCATAGTGCCGCGGCGTGAGCTTGATGCCCGCCACGCCAAAGCTGCCCGGCACCAAATCCAGAAACGGGTCGTGCGGTTTGGGGCAATGCGTGTGTACGGCATCCATCACCTCTTGCGTGGCGTGCGGCCCGGTCACGGCCAGCACGCGCGGATGGATTTCGCGCACCAAGTTGTCGGAC
>JAUNUE010000257.1 GCA_030538335.1 Allobrachymonas sp.
GTTTACGGGCTGACAAGCGAAGATTGCCAGCGTTTAAGAAAAATTGCCCGAACCCGGCTGGGTAAAGCCAGTGTTTCTTTACTGGCCAAAACACTGCTTAAGTCCGAATTGGCCGACGCGGCAGCCAACAAACTGCCACAGCCAGCCGTGGCGGACGGTGATGGGGATAAGTGCCGTTTAGAATTAAGGCTGCTGCCGGAAGATTATCGCTATCTGCAACAGGCCGCCAGCCAGCAACACATGAGCGCCAATGCGGTGGTGATCAGCATTTTACGCCATTACATCGACCGCCAGCCTGTGCTGTCTCAAGCCGAAGTCGACGCCCTCTACCAATCCAACTACCAGCTGCTGCGCATCGGCCGCAACCTTAACCAAATTGCGCGCCAACTGAATGCCATGGAAACGGCCGGCATCACCATTGCCGAAATCCGCCAACTGGCCGGAGTGATTGACCAACACACCGAACAGGTCGGCCAGCTGCTGTTGGCCAACCGTGCGCGGTTTGAATGAAAGTAAGCCATGAGCCTGCATAACAACATCGACGACTGGTTTCTGGGCTATAAAACCCGTGCCGTGCGTGCCAAAAACAGCGGCGGCCTGGCGCTGGGCAGCGGGCGCAGAACAGCCAGTCCGCTCAAACCCGGCAGCGGTTTGGCCAACCTGCGTGCCGCCGCCCTCAAACACCCGGAAGTGATGGTTAAAATCCCCCGCCGCAAAAGCGGCAGCAGCAACGGCATGAAGGGCGTGCGCAATCATTTGGACTACATCAGCCGCAACGGCAAGCTCACCGTGGAAACCCAAGACGGTGAAAAGATTAACGGCAAACAAGGCGTCAACGATATGCTCAAGCAGTGGCAACGCCTGCGCATTCCCGAAGAAAGCCGTCATAAAGAAGCCTTGAACATCGTCTTATCCATGCCCCAAGGCACCCCGCCGCAAGCGGTATTGGATGCCGCGCGTGAATTTGCCCGCGAACAATTCAAAGGCCACCAATATGCCTTCGCCCTGCACACCGACAGCGACAATGCCGACGAGCCGGCACACCCGCATGTGCATCTGTGCGTTTTGATGCGCAATGAGTTCGGCCAACGGCTCAATCCGCGTAAAAACGACCTATTTGAGTGGCGCGTCCGCTTCGCTGAAAAAATGCGCGAACAAGGCGTGCCTTGTGCCGCCACCAAACGCCAGCACCGTGGTATTACTCCAAAGGGCGAACCGAGCATCCTGCGCGCCATGCGCCAACGCGGCCATGCCGGTGAAGTACACAAAGCACAGGCACAAGCACTGATGGCCGCCTTGGCCGACAGCGAACGCCCCAAACATCCGTTTCTGCAAGAAGCGATGCAGACCCGCGGCATCATCACCGAAGAATATGGTTTGATTGCCAAGGAACTGTACAAAATGGGGCATAAAACCGAAGCGCGCATCATCAGCCAACTGGCGCAGGAACTGAAAGATGCCGGCTTTACCACCCGTGCGCAGCAAAGCTATGACACTGCGGCGGCACATTTACAGCGATCGGGCGCGGTGCCCGAACCCTCCGCCGACACCCACCAGAGAGCATCCGCACCGGACATCGACAGATAGTCCGGTTTTGTTTTGAGAATGGAAAGGTAATTATGGCTGTTCCATATTTCGCAGTTAAAGTAGGCAAGGCTGGCAAAGCTACCCCGCACGCTGAATACATCAGCCGTGAGGGCAAGTATGCCCAGCGTTTGCAGCAGGGCGAAAAACTGGAAGCCACAGCCAGCGGCAACATGCCAAAATGGGCAGCCGATAAGCCGTTGGAGTTTTGGAAATCCGCCGACCTGTACGAACGTAAAAACGGCAGTGTGTACCGGGAGCATGAAATCGCCCTTCCCCGCGAACTCACACCGGCGCAACGGGTGGCTCTGGTCAAAGAGTGGGTGAGCCAAGAATTGGGCGACCGCCACGCTTACACATGGGCAATCCACA
The DNA here is from genome assembly GCA_030538335.1 of Allobrachymonas sp. Lineage (GTDB taxonomy): Bacteria > Pseudomonadota > Gammaproteobacteria > Burkholderiales > Burkholderiaceae_C > Brachymonas. The sequence continues at coordinate 1,957 of JAUNUE010000257.1, forward strand.
ACAAGACCGCCTTAGACGGCGGCGAACAGCCCCACGTACACCTGATGTTCAGTGAGCGCACCAACGACGGCATCGAGCGCGACCCCGAACAGTATTTCAAACGCTACAACGGCAAATATCCGGAACGGGGCGGGGCGAAAAAACACCGTAGCGGTGAAACCCCAACCGAACGCAAAGAAGCCCTAAAAGCCATGCGTGAGCGGTGGGAATCCCTGCACAACGCGCATTTGGCGCAGCATGGCCACCAGTCCGCGGCCATCAGCATGAAAAGCCTGGCCGCCCAAGGCATCGACCGCAAAGCTGAACCGAAGCGTCTGCCAAGTGTCCATAACGCCTTATTGAGAAAAGCCAACGCCGACCGGGCTGCCCGTCAAGCCGTTGCAGACATCAAAGCCGACAGAGTGGTAAAAATCCGGGACGGCGGTGGTGGGGAATTTCAATCATGAAAAAACGAATATACCGCTACCTGCATGTACACGGCTGGCTTAGCGGTGCATTTTTATGCCAAC
>JAUNUE010000258.1 GCA_030538335.1 Allobrachymonas sp.
GCGCGCCGTGGAACAGGTTCATGAAGGCAAAGCCGAACAGGTAGGCCGACAGCGTTTGCTGCATCTGCACCGGCGAGGCCTGCAAGGACTGGCTGATCGCCGCAAACGCCGGCAGATAGGTGTCGATCGTAAAAGGGCCGAGCATGCCCAGCATGGCCAGCAGAACAGAAAGCATCCACAGCGGGGCTTTCCAGAGGTTTTTTGCGTCAGGGTGCATCAGACAAAAAGCAGCAAAAAATGCAAAAAAGAGGAAGGCAATATATGCACATTGCCCAGGCAAGCCCCGCATTGTGCCGTGCAACACGCAAGAGTATGGAGTCGGATGGTATTTGTATGGCGGGAAGTGCTGGTATGCATTGGTTCGCCTGTTCAAGCAGGATTTTGACGGGGCTGGGGCAGCCCTACAATGCCTCGATGGCATCCTCCAAATCCCAATACATCTGCAACGCCTGTGGCGCTTCCAGCCCGCGCTGGCTGGGCAAATGCCCGGCCTGCGGCGCCTGGAACAGCCTCGAAGAAACGGCTGCCCCCGCAGCGGGCACGGGCAAAAACCGCCTGAGCAGCAGCCCGCAAGCACTGGCGGGCGCGGCAGATGTGGCGACACTGGCCGACATCAAGGCCGAAGACGTGGCACGCACACCCACTGGCATCGCCGAACTGGACCGGGTGCTGGGCGGCGGTGTGGTGGAAGGCGGCGTGGTGCTGATCGGTGGTGACCCCGGCATTGGCAAATCGACGCTGTTACTGCAGGCACTCGACGCCCTGCAATTGCAAGGGCAACACACCCTGTACATCACGGGCGAAGAAAGCGCATCGCAAGTCGCGTTGCGCTCACGCCGCTTGGGGCTGGAAGGCTCGCAGGTGCGCGTGCTGGCCGAAATCCAGCTCGAAAAAATCCTCGCCACCTTGCAGGCCGAGCATCCGCAGGTGGCGGTGGTCGATTCGATCCAGACCGTGTACAGCGACGCCTTGAGCAGCGCGCCGGGCAGCGTGGCGCAGGTGCGCGAGTGCGCCGCGCACCTCACGCGCGCGGCCAAGGCCACGGGCACAGCGGTGGTGCTGGTCGGCCACGTTACCAAAGACGGGCAACTCGCCGGCCCGCGCGTGCTGGAGCATATTGTCGATACCGTGCTGTACTTCGAGGGCGATACGCACAGCAGCTTCCGGCTGATCCGCGCCTTCAAGAACCGCTTTGGTGCTGTCAACGAAATTGGCGTGTTTGCCATGACCGACAAGGGCCTGAAGGGTGTGAGCAACCCGAGCGCGATTTTTCTCAGCACACATGGCGACCCGGTGCCCGGCTCGTGCGTGCTGGTCACACTCGAAGGCAGCCGCCCGCTGCTGGTGGAGATTCAGGCACTGGTCGATAACGGCGGTGTGAGTCCAAGGCGGCTCAGCGTGGGTCTGGAGCGCGACCGCCTCGCCATGCTGCTGGCCGTGCTGCACCGGCATGGCGGCGTCGCCACCGGCGACCAGGATGTGTTCGTCAACGCTGTGGGCGGTGTGCGCATCAGCGAACCGGCGGCCGACCTGGCCGTGTTGCTGGCCATCACCTCATCCCTGCGCGGCAAGGCTCTGCCCAAAGGGTTCTTTGCGTTTGGCGAAGTGGGGCTGGCAGGCGAAATCCGCCCCGCCCCACGCGGGCAAGAGCGTTTGAAAGAAGCCGCCAAGCTGGGCTTTTCGGTGGCGATTGTGCCCAAGGCCAACGCGCCCAAAAAACCGGGCAAGGAATTTGAGGGCCTGACCATCCACGCCGTGGGGCGGGTGGAGGAGGCGCTGGAGCTGGTGCGGGGCTTGGAGTAAGGCAGGCACAAAGTGCCCGCGCTACGTGGCTGAACAAAAGGGTGTTCTATGGAAGATTTTGTAAATAATACCGATCTTTCTTTCGGTCAACTGACTAAAAAAGACGGTTGGTTTTCCAGGCTGATTTTTATTCATCTGATCGTGAGTCCCATTTACGCATCATATTATTTTATTCTTAGACCGCCTAGAGATATGCCGGAATTGGTTGGTCGTTGTATTCCAGTCGCGTTTAATTTGACAATCGGCCTTCTGCTCTGGAAAAAACGAACACGCTTTACCATTACAGTGGCCATTATTTTGCTCTGGATCCAGTTTGTATTCATGCGTGTGCTTGGTTTGTTAGTAGCTATCATGATGTTGTTTACAGAGTTGCATCGTAACGGAGCGAATGGCTCGCAAACAAACTACCGAATCTATGCACTCGTTTATGTGGTTGTTTTTTTCGGCATTAATTTGGTGCTGAATATTGTATGGACGAGAAACCTCAGGCGCCTCAAGAGTTTCTGCGTTTAGTTGTGGTAAGTGAGTAGCGTGGGTGCTTGCACCCACGCGGCATCCTCACAACGCGTAAAAAGCTGGCTGAAAACCCCGGTGGGTGCA
>JAUNUE010000009.1 GCA_030538335.1 Allobrachymonas sp.
AGCCTGGTTGAAGGTCGGCTTGCCCTTGATGTTGATTCTGATGCCGCTGATGGTGCTGTCGCTGTGGGTGGTGTTCCGCCCCAAACTCAACCGCCGCATAGAGTTGCCGCAGGAAGAAATTCCATGGACGCGCGACCGCATCCTCACGCTGGTGGTCTTTTTCGCCACTGCGCTGGCATGGATTTTTGGCGGCACAGTAAAAGACGTGCTTGGCATTGACAACCCCGATACCTGGGTTGCCGTAACCGCTGCTGTTGCCGTGTCCATCCTCGGCCTGGCATCGTGGCGGCAAATTGCCGACAACACCGACTGGGGCGTGCTGTACCTGTTCGGTGGCGGCATTACGTTGAGCAACGTGATGCGCAGCTCGGGCGCGTCTGCCGTGCTGGGCGATTCGGTCGCGGGCTTTCTTGCGGGGGCCAGCCCCTTTGCCGTGATCCTGGGCGTAACGGCCTTTATCGTGCTGCTGACCGAGTTCACCAGCAACACCGCATCGGCCGCCTTGCTGGTGCCGGTGTTTGCCGCCATTGCCGAGCGCATGGGCATGCCGCCGAGCATTCTGGTGCTGATCATCGGCATTGGCGCATCGTGTGCCTTCATGCTGCCGGTGGCCACGCCGCCCAATGCCATTGTTTATGGCACCGGCAAGATCATCCAGCGCGACATGCTCAAGGCAGGTGCGGTGCTCAATGCCGTGTCGATTGCGGTGCTGGCCATCTGGGCGTTCTTTTTCTTTCGCTGATGCGCCACTCGCATAGAGATATGGTCATTCCGAGAAATAATTTGACGATTGCCCCCGATTCAACCCCGACCCGTTCGGGCTGAGCAACCCCGACCCGTTCGGGCTGAGGTATCGAAGCCCTCATGTAAAGACCCCTGCCCTTCGATACCTCAGGGCGAACGGTATCCGATTATTTTTCAGGTTTGGCAGTAAAAAAAGCACGGTTTGCACCGTGCTTTTTTTATCGCCTGGCGGCTCCTCACAGAAGCCGCCGTCAAAAACCTCAATGCAGCACTGTGCGTGCATTCACCGGCTGCAAGGGCCGGTTGTTGGGGCCGTGCATGGCCTTGTTCAAGGTGTCGATCTGTGCCTTGGAGGCAAACACGTGGTTCTTCAGCACCATCCAGCGCACGCCTTCGGAGCAGGGCGGCGTGGTCAGCGAGCCGCTGAAGCTGTAGTAGTCGCGGTTGGCGGGCAGCAGCGAGTTGGCATCAAAAGGCGTTTTCAGTGCCTGCTTCTCGTTCAACTTGGTCGGCACCGTGCTCTCGAACGCGCCCAGCGCCGCGTTGGCCGCGCCTTCTTCGTACATCACGCCCACCACAGCCAGGTTGCCATCTTTGTCGGCATGCACCAAGTGCCCCTCGATCGGGTACGACTTGCCATCGATCTGGTTTTCGCTCGGTGTGTGGAAGTGGTACTGCTTCAGATCAAAGCGGGTGTTGTTCACTTCAATGTAGCTGCCAGGCGCAAAGTTCACCTGCACGGTGTGGCCGTTGTTGATGATCTCGTTGCCACCCGGTTTGTAGGAAAATTTGATCGGAGGCAGATTCGCATCTACCAGCGCCAGCTTGGAGATATTGATCGGCGTCTGGTTCTTGCCGGCGCAGGCGGCGTACTCCGGGCTGAGCGAAGCCCAGTGTTCCGGCGCTCCGCTACCGGTATAACCCCATGCGGTCTTTTTGGCAGGCTGGGAAGGCGCTGTGCTGCATGCCGCCAAAGCCACGCTTGCGGCCACGGCGGCCAAAGTCATCTTTTTCATCATTCCCTCCGTATCGTTGGTAAATAGGTGATAGTTGATGGCACCGGGTGCCGCAGCCATTCTATTTAGAGAAAATGCAGGAATGGTGGCCTGCTTTCGGCCGGGAGATAGGCACTTACCCTTAGACTCGCTTCCAACCCCACCTCACAGGAGGCGCGCGGCGTCAGAACCGGGGGCATCGCCAAGAACGCAAGTGCGATGGGCCATCTTGGTGCGTCACCAACAAACAAACAGATTGCCACGCCGCCTTCAGCAGCTCGCAATGACGTAGCAACGGCCTGTCAGGGCGCATTTGGGCTTGTGCCCTTCAGGCATAAGGATTGGCAAACCCCAGTTTCTCAAGAATGCGGATCTCTTCCGCCTCCATCGCCTCGGCTTCAGCATCGCTGGTTTCATGATCCCACCCTTGGGCATGCAAGGTGCCATGCACAACCAGATGCGCATAGTGGGCCTCCAGCGTTTTGCCCTGCTCAATTGCCTCTGCCGCCACCACATCGGCACACAGCACCAAGTCGGCGCACACATGCGGCGCAGGGCTGTAGTCAAACGTCAGCACATTGGTGGCGTAATCGCGCTGGCGGTAATCGCGGTTGAGCGCTCGTGCCTCATCATCGCCCACAATGCGCACCGTGATCTCGGCGCTTTCCACACCATCGAGCAAGGCATGTCTCAGCCAGCGCTGCACGCGGTGGCGGGGCAGAACTGTGCGGTGTTCTGTCGCACGGTCAAAACGGACAAATTGTAAAGAAAGTAAAAGCGATCTGCCCATGCTAATGGCTTTGCACACCCGCAGGCGATTCCACGCGCAAATGCAGAAATGGAACTTTTTCGGCAGAAAAAGCCTGACGGTCTTCTTGCCGAAAAAAGGGAGGCGCATGATCGCCCGTAATAACCACCTCTACCCCTTCCATTTCAGGTTTCGCAAGCATTATGGTCAAAGCATCGATAAACTCTTTTACCAGACCATGATGTATGCATCGCGCACTGTCCTCTGCAAATCCGAGCTGTTTGCACTCCTCGCTGTGATCTCTACGCAAATCGCGCACATCGTAGGGCAAATGAGAGTTGGAAGTCAGCCAATAAACAAAAGTTTTCGGCGATGCAAGCAACTGATCTTTCACCAGAGGCGTCAAATCTACATCGCACAAGCTAGGAAAGGAATAACAGTTTCTCGCCTTGACCCCTATATTATTTCTGTAATATTCACGATCAAAGCCTATTTCTTTGGCCCACTCGTTATGTCGATACATGGTTCCTGATGCACTTGAAATTGATACCGCTTGGTAACCTTGGTTCTTGACAAATTCCGGCCAACAAGGCATGGTGCGTTGCACCGCACCAAAATCAATGCCTAATGGCAGCAGTGCGCACAACTCCCTGAGTTCACCAGAAATGGTTCCCCCTGAGAAATAGATCGCTCCTTGATTGACAGTTCTAATCCATGGGTTTTCATGTATGGATTCAAGTTGGGCGGCTAAATGTTCTGCAGCAACCGGTACTCCAAAAGACTCGACTACCACCAGCAGCATGCGCTTAGGTAATTGCTCTTTACTGCGCTCGCCCCATGCCAGATTAGCAGCGGTTGGATATTTCCACTCCCTGAAGGCTGCGCCGTTACTCTGTGAAATTTCAAATCCCAGATTACTACGATAAAAAATTTTTGCCAATGTATCCAGTTGGCTTCCCATGATCACAATTCTTCGATCAAGATGCAGGTTGTCTTGCGGCTTTTCTATAGAACGGATTGTCGCTGGAATATTCAGAACCACTATCGGCGCCACCATGGAAATCAATATTTTTCTATTTACACTTTTTATTTTTTTACATATAAAATAAAACTTTGATGAAAATATAAAAAAAATTAATACCATCAATAATAAAATGGTAACTGGCGCTTCGAGGGTAAACTTGGGCAATTGAAGCAACTGCCTAATATCGAAAATTACATATACTTGCGAAAAACCAGCCAACACATCTACCGTCAACGCTGTAAACGCGCAGATCCAGCCAAAATACCGCCAGCCAAAACTCCAAAGAAACAGGGCCGCAAAATAGTCCAGATTGAACCATGGCCGCTGGTAGCCAAAATACCAGGCAGCCCACCAAAACAAAGCATTAGGCATAGCCAGCCATAAGGCAGCCAAAAGCCAAGGCGCGAATCTGCTCGTCTCGACATTCGCTGGGCTTATTGCAACCGATGAACGCACATTACTCTTTAACGATATCGACAAACAACTGCTCAAGGTTAAAACTGCGCTGCACATCTACCAGTTCAACCGAATCTGGCAATGTCTGTAATGTAGCCTGCAGCTCGCTTTGCTTGATCTGTTTCTTCCACAAACCCATACCATCTTCAAGGTAACCGTCCATCCCGGTGCCTTTGTAGCGCAATACCAGATCGCCTTGGCTGAGTACCTCCGCCATGGATTTATCAGCCCGCAATTCTCCTTTATGGATCAAAAGCAACCGACTTGCCAGACGTTCCACGTCATTCAGCACATGCGATGAGAAAAAAACTGTACCGCCTCGACCGCGGTATGCCTGTATTTCATCCGCCACAAGTTTGCGTCCAACGGGATCAAGGCCCGACATCGGCTCATCCAGCACCAGTAGTTTGGGTTCAATAGCCAGCGCATGCGCCAGCGCGGTACGTTGCGTCATGCCTTTGGAAAGGTTTCGTACACGCTTGTGCGCTGCATAAGCAACTCCCACTCGCTCCAGCCATTTCATCGCGCACTTGGCAGCCGAATCGCCTTTTGCTCGTTCATGAATTTCAAGCCCCATGACGACAATTTCTAAGGGCGTCAGATAGTCGTACAAATAAGGATTTTCAGGCACATAACCTACGTTTTTACGCGCTTTTTCGCTTTGTGCTGCTTGTTCCATTAAGCGAATTTCACCTTTATCAGGCTTGAGCATGCCCATCAGCATCTTCATGCTGGTGCTTTTACCGGCTCCATTCTGGCCAACAAACCCGATGGCTTCACCTGAAAAAATACTGAAGCTCAAATCACGAACAGCGATTATCTGGTTCCCTTTATGGCGAAAGCTCTTGCTGACATTATCAAATTGGACTCGTTCATTCATATTCTCACGTCCTTCACGCACGCTGTCTAACCAACAGCTGCGGAACACCTTTTTCGTCAAGCATATATCCTATCCCCAGTGGATCTTCGGGAATGTGCTGCACCAAGCCTGCGTCTACCAACTCCTCCAATCTGACAGCAGAGCGTCCGTATTTTTCGCCAAATATTACGGCTGCTTCGCGCAGTGTCACTAAACCACGCAAACGCTGAATTCGGACATCAAGCAATGCTACTTGTTGAGAATTATTTTGCACTTTTTTCAGGCGCTCTATCATCTCGATGGCCACAACAGGGTCATCGCCACGCTCATGCCATTTTGCCGCGATCATCCGTAAAGCCGATGAATTCGGCTCGCCTGTTCGCCGTGCGGCAATTTCCGCCCACTGGCCTGCCAATTGATACTCAGCGCCAAAATACGCAGCATTGAACGCATAAAAGAATGGAGGCATCATATCCCACGTCCGTGTATTGCTGGCCCGCTGCAGAACCACTTGAGCCTCCTCTACACTTCCCTGCCAAGGCAATATTGAAGCTGCCAAGTAATAATTATCTTCGTGACGAGGATTGAACAATGAGGCATCCTGCAACAGCGTGGCCTGTACAGCAAATGTTGTTTGATCTTTGATAAAAGCACCGACTGTTGCACTTCGAATAACGTTTAAATTGGCGGCCAGATAACGGTCTCCTCCTGCCTGCCATATCTGGAAGATAAGTGGCAAGCGCACCTTCAGTCCCTCCTGCTGCTCGAAACGCGGGCGCGGCAATAACTGCCAAGTAGCCAAGGCATACAATAATGCTGCGGTCACACTCATCAGCAACAATCCGTGTCTGCGCATCATTACAGCAACTCCCGTGTTTGCAGCTTATGCGCCCCTAACCCCAGCAGAAAGCCGATATAAGCCAGCGCCATGACCGCTGCCCACCCCATACCCATCCAATCGGGGGGCAAGCCATAAAGTGACAAATCACGCCAGTCAAGGCGTGACAAGTCTGGCAGTAGCCATTTTCCCGCCTGAATGATGGGCAAAAGCCATTTAATCTGCTGAGGATCAGCATTTTCCGAATGGAGCAAAAAATCCAGCGTAATACCCAAACTACGCGCAGCCAATGCAAAAAAACTTCCAAGAATCAAGGGAAGAAAAGGGGTCGTAGACACACAGCACAAGAACAGGGCAAAGGCTGTAATCACCAACAAATCCAGCCATACTCCCACCAGCACCGCAACGTAGCTCGCCCCGAGTGCAACGGGTGTAGGCTGGCTATAACTTACAGGCAAAACCTGCAAGATTCCACCTAGCGCCCCACCCAGAATGGCAACCCCCAACGCCAACAGCAGGGCAACAGCAAAAAAGCGGCTCAACAAATACGTCCCACGTGATACGGGATATGCCAATACAAAATACAGGGACTTACGCTCTATGTCGCGGCCCAGCAACTCCTGCACCCAAAACAAAGCCATCAGCAACAACACCAGTCGTATACCCGACAAGCCCACGTCAAGAGCCACGGTTGCTGGTTGCCGCCCCGAAAAATTGGCAGCCAGCCACGCTGCGCCGAGAACGGCAAATGCCAACACCAAAAGCCAACGGACACTATGGGTACGAATGCCTGAAAGCCAGCCTGATTGAATCAATTGCCACATGATGATGATTATGCTGCACGCAAGAAAAAAGTGCATGCCAAGCATGCACTTTTTTCAATATACACTCTACCAAAAACAATATGTATTGGCAGTGGAGAGAATTTTTACTCAGCGGTGCAGCCGTTAACAGCGGCCAACGTCGGCTCACGAGGCGTGGGCGCGGTAGTACCGGTTGTCGGCTTGCCACATACTGCAACGGAGCCGCCTTCACTGGAACCCGCAAAGTTGTTGCGACCTTTTGTACTGGCCGTTTGCACAACCAGTGCAGCCTCACTTTGCTCCCAAGCCAAACCCACGTTGGAAGAAACATTGTAGCTAAAACCATTCTGCATATAGCAGGTATCATCTGCTGTCCCTTCGGCCAGCGTATAGGTATTGGTAGAAGACGTTGCAGCCGAGGAGACTTTACCTTTAGTAGTTGCGCATGCCGCAAATGCAGGCGTTGCAGCGAAGAAGGCAGCACCAACAGCCGATGCAGCAGCAATTTTGATCAATGCATTTTTCATGTCAATATCCTTTAATAAAATAAAGTCTTATTTCTGAGAGTTGGCCATGCCGGCAGTAAGAAAGTTACGCGCATCAGACTGGGCAGCTTTGTCTTGCGCCTTTTTCTGGTATTCGCTGTACTGGGGAATGGCAACGGCGGCCAGAATACCGATGATGGCGACCACAATCATCAGTTCGATCAGGGTAAAACCCTTTTGCAGGGATGCTTTCATTTTAAGGCTCCTATAAAAAATTGCAGGGAAGAAACCCGCCTTTAGTAGTTTCTTCAACTACTGCCCTGAGTAACGCAAGAGGCGTGCCAAGACCGTTTGTGGCCCAGCCGGCCATGCAAGCGTGATGCATTACACGAAAACCACAGGCCTGTCGTTTTTTGTCAATTCAACAACACATTGATCAACACCCAATTGACGCGGTTTGTTCCCAATTTTTGTCTTTTTTGAATTTTTAGCATCATTCTTAATGGAATACAGTGCATGACACGCATATAAATTAACAAGATATGATTATTTTTTTGCATGCGTCCATATATCCAATGCGTGGCGCTGTGTAGCTGCTGAAGCAATAAGACCCGCGCGCATGTCAGATTTTCGAAAGACTTGCGACATGCAGGCCGCTACGCTTTTTATACGTGGTTGCGACATATCTTTTGCACAAGCGTATCGATTACGCAGAGCGCGCTGCCATGCCACAAACACGCAGCTTCGTTACCCTTCTATCGGTGCGGCATGCGCCTCGGTTGTGCCTTTGTTGAAGATGCGGTCGAGCGTGGCCTTGAGTGCCACGGTGTCGGTGTAGATGCGCACCGACACGACCTTGCCCCAGCGAAGCTTGATCACGTTCACGCCGTCGGTGGTGGTTTGCACGCCGTCGGTGCCAAAGTTGGTTTCTTGCCAGTGCACTACGGCCAAGGTGTTCCACGGCGGGCCTTTGGCGACGATTTCATCCAACTGAAAGGTAATGCCCGGCATCAGCCGCAGCAGACGCTCGTACCACTGGCGGATGAGCGCAGGTTGCCGCCTGACGCCCGACAGTGCATGGTGGCCGATGAACGTGTGCACGGCATGGGGCGCCAGTTCGTTGGTAATGGCCTCGACCCGGCCCTGGCTCAGCCCGGCAAAGGCGTTGGCGAGTCTTTGGCGGACAATGGCGTGGTACATGGGGTGCCTCTTTCTGCATCAAACAAAAATCCCGTGCAGAAAGCATGCGCCAAAAGCAAAGCCCCTTCGCGGGGGTTTGCTTTTGGGCATTTTTTGACCAACACAAGCCCGATGCGCTGATTCAACCCACAGCCAGATGCACCAAGGCTGCCAGCGGCGCTGTTTCGGCACGCAAGGTGTAAGTGCCCAGCGTAGCCGGCAGCCAGCCTTGCTGCAGGGCGGCCTGTTCTTCTTCTGCGCTCAGCCCGCCTTCGGGGCCGGAGAGCAGGTGCCAGGCAGTGGGCGAATTGTTGGTCTTGTTTATATATATAGACAAGGGCTGCGCTTGCGGCTGCAAGGAAAGTACCAGGCCAGTTTGCCCGTGCGGCAAGCCTTGCGCCAGAAAGTCGCGCACCTGCATGACGGGTTTGACGTGCGGCACCACCGTGCGGCCGGATTGCTCGCAGGCGGCGATGGCAATGCCCTGCCAATGCGCCACACGCTTGGTGGCGCGATCACCTTGCAGGCGCAATACGCTGCGCGCGGTCATCAAGGGCTGGATGCTGGATGCGCCCAGTTCGGTGGCTTTTTCGACCAACCAGTCCATACGCTCGTTGGCAGGCACGCCGCAGGCAATGTGGACGGGCGGGTGCTGCGCAGGGAGCGGCGCATGCCAGTTGCCGATGCGGGCGCGGACTTCGCTGCGGCCCATGTGGGTGATGGTGGCGTCAAACCAGCCGGTGGTGGGGTTGGGCTGTGCCTTGTCTGCTGCCAGCACACTTTGCTCCCTCTCCCCTTGCGGGAGAGGGTTGGGGTGAGGGGCAAGGGTGCGCACCGTCTCGGGTGATGTTATTGCGACTTGCCTCCCCTCTCCCCCTGCCCCTCTCCCGCAAGGGGAGAGGGGAGCCGGAGAGTTACTATCCACATCAGGCAGACCACCATGAAACAACTCCACCGCATCGCCGGGTTGCAAGCGCAGCACCTGCACATGGCGTGCGGCGTGCGGCGGCAGGGTGATTTCCATGCCGGTATGCATGGGTAAGGGGCAATGCAGGCGAGGCGCAGCCATGGCAATAAGCGTTTGCAGACCTAGCGCCCGCCAGCCACATCCACCAATGTGCCGGTGACGTAGCTCGCTGCCGGGCTGGCGAGCCAGACGATGGCTTGCGCCACTTCTTCAGGCGTGGCGATGCGCTGCAGCGGGATGGCCTGTGCGCGTTTTTGCATTTGCGCTGCATCGTCGGTGTGGATGGTGGTGTCGACCACGCCGGGGCGCACGGTGTTGACGCGGATGCCTTCTTGCGCCACTTCTTGTGCCAGCCCGATGGTGAAGCTGTCGATAGCGCCTTTGCTGGCCGCATAGTCGATATAACGCCCGCCCGCGCCGAGCCGCGAGGCGGTGCTGCCCACGTTGACGATGCTGCCGCCCTGCCCGCCATGCGCCGTGCTCATATGCCGCACGGCTGCACGCGCACAAAGCATGGCGCCGAAAACGTTGGTGGCAAAAAGCTGTTGCCAACGTGGCAAATCCATATCGACCAACCGCATGCGTGGGCCTACGATGCCTGCGTTGTTGACCAGGCAATCGATATGGCCGAAGGTCTGCGCAACCTTGTTGAAAAGCTGTTCAACCTGTGCTTCGTCAGCAATGTCGGCTTGCAAAGCCAGCGCCTGGTGCGGGCAGGAGGCTGTGGCCTGCACCACTTTTTCTGCGGCAGCCGCATCGCCACGGTAGCAGAATGCCGTTTGCCAGCCCTGCTGCGCAGCCAGCAACACGGTGGCCGCGCCTATGCCCTTGCTACCGCCGGTGACCAGCATGACGGGAGCCGTGGCGGTGTATTTTGCGATGGAGTCAGGCGTTGTGTTCATCGGCATCCACCCTCACCCCAGCCCTCTCCCGCCTGCGGGAGAGGGAGACAAGGACTCCGGGATATAAGCGTGTAGCGTGCAGGCTGGGACAGCCGCGACGTGCAACCCGGCAAACGATGCGCCACGAAGCCATTCAACTCAACACCACACTGCTCAAGCGGCGGCGGTAGGTCGCCACCGTGGGGTCTTCAGGCGGGATCTGGCCGTCGCCCACGGGCATGTGGGGCGGCTCGAAAATGTCGAGGATGGCGATATAGGTTTTGCGCGCCTGGTCTTCGTTCCAGGTTTTGTCACGCATCAGGATTTCGAGCAGTTCATCCATCGCTTCGGTGAAGCGCTCTTGCGCAAACAGCGCCTCGGCGCGGGCGTGGCGGGCGGCAAAGTCGCGCTTGTTGGTGGCGATGGCGGCATCAAGCGCGGTCATGTCGGCACCTTGCTGGCTTTCCTTGTCGATGGCGTCCATCCAGCGCTGCAGGCTGTCGTACTTGCGCACGGCCAGTGTTTTGTCTTTCACGGCAGCGAAGGCGGTCTTGGCCTCGTCGTAGCGGCTCAGTTGCAGCAGCAGCTTGACGTAATCAAAGCGCGCGTTGTCGTTCTCAGGCTCGACGGAAACGGTGTGCTTCAGGCGCTCGAGCAGGGCATCGTCGTCTTCGTCTTCTACTTGCAATTCAGCGTCGGCTTGTGGCGCCAACATGCCTGCTGCACCCAGGTGCTTGTCGAAAAAGGCGCGCAGTTGCGGCTCGGGCAAGGCGCCCATGAAGCCATCAAGCACTTGCCCGTCTTTGACCAGCATGCAGGTCGGCACGCTGCGCACGCCAAACATCGCGCCCAATTGCTGGGCGTCGTCGATATTGACTTTGGCGAGAATGAAGCGGCCCGCGTATTCGGCTTCGAGTTTTTCTAAGATGGGGCCGAGCATTTTGCAGGGCGTGCACCAGGGCGCCCAAAAGTCCACCAGCACGGGCGTGGTGTGCGAAGCCTCAATGATGTGCTGCTCGTAGGTGGCGAGGGTGACGTCAATCATGACCGTTTTCCTGTTCTACTCATATATATCCAGATGGGTACCGGCACTACAATGCCAAGCCTGCATTGTGCGGCAAATACACGGCCCACCCCACTTTCTTAACCATAACGGCACCCATCATGCAGCAAGTACCCCAAGTTGGCGTCATCATGGGCTCCAGTTCCGACTGGGACACCATGCAGCATGCCACGCAAATTTTCGATGCATTCGGCATTGCCTACGAGGCCCGCGTGGTGTCGGCCCACCGCATGCCTGACGAGATGTTCGCCTATGCCGAAAGCGCCTCGGGGCGCGGCCTGCAGGCCATCATCGCGGGGGCGGGCGGCGCGGCGCACCTGCCGGGTATGGTGGCGGCCAAAACCACCGTGCCAGTGCTGGGCGTGCCGGTACCAAGCAAGCATCTGCAAGGCGTGGATTCGCTGCACAGCATTGTGCAAATGCCCAAGGGCGTGCCGGTGGCCACCTTCGCCATTGGCGCTGCAGGCGCAGCCAACGCCGCGTTGTTTGCCATCTCGATGCTGGCCACGCACGACGTGGCCTTGCTGCAAAAACTGCAAGCCTTCCGCACGCAGCAAACCGAAGCGGCGCGCAACATGGTTTTGCCACCTCCAAACGCATCATGAAGCAAACACTGGGCGTGTTGGGCGGTGGGCAACTGGCGCGCATGCTGGTGCAGGCGGCGCAGCGCATGGGCTACCGCACCGTGGTACTTGACCCCACGCCCGCCAGCCCGGCCGGACAGATCAGCCACCAGCAAATCGTGGCCGCCTATGACGACCCAAAGGGCTGGCAGCAATTGTGCGAAGCATGTGACGCCATCACCACCGAATTTGAGAACGTGCCCGCCGCGGCGCTTGAATACCTGAGCGCACACAAACCCACCTCGCCGCCCGCACCTGCCGTGGCGATTGCGCAAGACCGTCTGCTTGAAAAACAGCATTTCGACCGTTGCAGCGTGCGCTGTGCGCCCTACCGCGCTTTGCACAATCTGGCCGACGTGCAGGCGCTGCCCGCCAGCCTGTTCCCCGCCATCATCAAGACTGCGCGCTTGGGCTACGACGGCAAGGGGCAGGTTTCGGTTGTCGATGTGGAGCAGGCACAAACGGCCTGGCAACAGCTTGGCGGCGTGCCTTGCGTGATCGAACAGAAACTGGCGTTGGCGTTGGAATGTTCGGTCATCGTGGCACGCAATGCGCAAGGCCACACGGTGCATTTCGCGCCCCAACGCAACGACCACCACAACGGCATTCTCGCCACGACTTATGCATTTGCCAATGCCGTGCCGCAACATCTGGCCGACGAACTGGTGCAGGCCACCACGCGCATCGCCAAAGGGCTGGATTACGTGGGCGTGTTGTGCGTGGAATATTTTGTGCTGCAGGACGGCACGTGGGTGGTGAATGAAATGGCACCGCGCCCGCACAACAGCGGCCACTACACCATCGACGCCTGCGACCACAGCCAGTTTGACCTGCAGGCGCGCACCACGCTGCAACTGCCGCTGGTGCCGCCGCGCCAGCACAGCGCGGCCATCATGCTCAACCTGCTGGGCGATGTGTGGCTGGATGCCAGTGACAAGCTGCGCACACCGCGGTGGCAGCAGGTGCAGGCCCTGCCAGGCGTGCATCTGCACCTGTACGGCAAGCACGATGTCAAACCGGGGCGCAAGATGGGGCACATCACCCTCACCGCGGCCACTGCGCACGAAGTGCAAGACAAAGCTGCGCAGGTCGCCGCTCTGCTCGATTTGCCGTTTGAGGCGATTTAGGCCTTCTAGGCCTTCAGAAAATCTGCCTTGCCACCGAGCCAGCGCTCCAGATGCCGCGCTGCCTGCAGCGGGTGCTGGCGCAGCATGACGGGCGCCCAGCGACGCGCCCATGCCACCAGTTCCGCATCTGCGTTGAGATCGGCAAAGCGCAGCAGCGGCGCACCGCTTTGGCGTGCGCCGAGCAGTTCGCCGGGGCCGCGAATTTCCAGGTCGCGCTGCGCAATCTCGAAACCATCAGTCGTTTCGATCATGGCGCGCAGGCGCTCTTTGGCGGTATCGCCCACGCGGCCTGATTCGTTGGCGGCGTAGAGCAACACGCAGGTGCTGGCGGCGCTGCCGCGCCCCACGCGGCCGCGCAACTGGTGCAACTGGGAGAGGCCAAAACGCTCGGCGTGCTCGATCACCATCAGACTCGCATTGGGCACGTCCACGCCTACCTCAATCACCGTAGTGCTGACCAGCACCTGCGTTTCGTTGTTGACGAAAGCCTCCATCACGGCCTTTTTCTCTGCCACCGGCAAACGCGCGTGCAGCAGCGCGACTTGCACGGGCGCTCCTGTTGGTGTGCGCACGCCTTGCAAGTCGGCGTTCAGGTCTTGCCAAGTCTGCGTGGCGTTTTGCAGGTCAACGGCTTCGCTTTCTTCAATCAACGGGCACACCCAATACACCTGCCGCCCGTCTGCAATCTGCTTGCCAATGCGTGCAACGACTTCATCGCGCCGCTGCTGGCTGATCAGTTTGGTCAGCACCGGCGTGCGGCCCGGCGGCAACTCGTCGATGGTGCTGACGTGCAGGTCGGCGTAGTAGCTCATCGCGAGGGTGCGCGGGATGGGGGTAGCACTCATCATCAGCAGATGCGGTTCGCGAACGGTATTGCACCCTCGCCCCTTTGGGGAGAGGGCTGGGGTGAGGGGAACATCTGCTACAGACGCCATATCACCCTCACCCCTACCCTCTCCCGCCTGCGGGAGAGGGGGTGATACGGGGTCAGCAATTGGGGAAGACACAGAGTCGGGTGCGCAGGGGGCCTCCTCCCTCTCCCCCTGGGAGAGGGCAGGGGTGAGAGCCAACGGTAGATTTCCAGATGCCATTGCCGCCACCTGAACAGACGGAGAAGCCCTATTTCGGGTTTGCACATCCGGCCTGCCTTGCTGCATCTTCTGCCGCAAGGCCAGCCGCTGCTGCACCCCAAAGCGGTGCTGTTCGTCGATGATGGCCAGCGCCAGCCGGTGAAACTCCACCTTGTCCTGGATCACCGCGTGCGTGCCCACCACCAGTTGCGCTTCGCCGCTGGCAATGCGTGCCAGCATCTCGCGGCGCTCTTTGGTTTTCTGGCTGCCGGTCAGCCAGGCCACGCCCACCTCCAGCGGCGTGAGCCAGTCGAGCAGCTTGCGAAAGTGCTGTTCGGCCAGAATTTCCGTCGGCGCCATCAGCACGCACTGCCAGCCCGCATCGATGCAGATGGCCGCCGCCAGCGCCGCCACCACGGTTTTGCCGCTGCCCACATCGCCTTGCAGCAGGCGGTGCATGGGGGTGCTTGCTTGCAAGTCGTGCGCGATTTCTTCGGCCACGCGGCGCTGGGCGTTGGTCAGCGGGAATGGCAAAGCTGCAAGCAACTTTTCATGTAGTCCACCGGTGCGCGCGCGTAAGGCCGGCGCTTGCAGCTTTTCGCGCTCCAGATGCGCCTGCGCTTGCGACAGTTGCTGCGCCAAAAGCTCTTCCGCCTTGAGCCGCAGCCAGGCCGGGTGGCTGCGATCTTCCAGTGCAGCAATCGACGCATCAGGCGTGGGGTGATGCAAATAGTGCAGCGCCTGCTGCAAGGGCCACGGCGGCTGGCGCAGGTGCTGCTGCAAATCCTGCAAGGCCTCAGGCGCAATGGTTTCGCCCAACAAACCCGCCGACTGCGCCTGCTGCAAGCCATTGACCACGGCGCGGCGCAGATACGCCTGCGGCAGATTGCCCGATGACGGATAAACGGGCGTGAGCACCTCGGGCAATTCGCCACCCGCTGCACGGAACGAGGGGTGCAGCATGGTCGCGCCCATGAAGCCGGGTTTGACCTCACCGCGCAGAATCACACGATTGCCTTCGGCCAGCGCCTTTTGCTGGCTCGGGTAGAAATTAAAAAAACGCGCCGCCACCACATCGCTGCCATCATCGACCGTCACCACGAGTTGACGACGTGGACGAAAGGTGACCTCGCACGACGTCACCACGCCCTCGACCTGCACCACTTCGCCCGGGCGTGCATCGCGCAGCTTGACGATGCGCGTTTCGTCCTCATAGCGCAGCGGCACATGCAGGGCAAAGTCCATTGGCTGCTGCAGGCCGAGCTTGCGCAGGGCCTTTTGCTGGGGCGACAGCGGTCGCGGCGCAGCAGATGCTGTTTTTTTGGGTGTGGCAGGTGCAGAGGGCGGCACGATGACGTGTGTTTGTTACAAAATCATGGGTGAAGACCACAAATATGGCCACAAATACGGGCAATACATGCAGGTTATTGTGCGCCAACACCCGCCTCCGGTCTTGGCAAGATACCGGCAAACTGGTAGAATGCATAGTTCTGCAGAAATCCGTCTGTGGAAACTTCCAAGGAATTTACTATGTACGCAGTCATAAAAACCGGGGGCAAGCAGTATCGCGTTGCTGCCGGCGACAAGATCAAGATAGAACAGATTGCTGCGGACGAAGGCAAGGAAATTACCCTCGATCAGGTGCTGGCCATTGGCAATGGCGACAGTCTGACCGTGGGTGCTCCGCTGGTGTCCGGTGCAACCGTGGTAGCCAAGGTGATCAGCCATGGCAAGCACGACAAGGTGCGCATTTTCAAATTGCGCCGCCGCAAGCATTATCAAAAACACCAGGGGCACCGCCAGTCGTATACCGAACTGGAAATTGCCTCCATCAACGCCTGATTGGCGCAAGGAGTGTAAGACATGGCACAGAAAAAAGGCGGCGGCTCTACGCGCAACGGGCGTGATTCACAGCCCAAAATGCTCGGTGTGAAGGTGTTTGGCGGCCAGGCGGTCAGCGCCGGTTCCATCATCGTGCGCCAGCGTGGCACCAAGTTCCACCCCGGCAACAACGTCGGCATGGGCCGCGACCATACCCTGTTCTCGCTGGTAGACGGCCAGGTGTCGTTTGCTACCCGTGGGGCCAAAAACAACCAGATGGTGGATGTCACGCCTGCTGCTGAATAAGCCGAGCGCACATCTTCCCTGATTGCAGAAAGCCCCCTTGATGGGGCTTTTTTGTTTTGGAAATTCGGAGTGCGAACATCCGGACGCAAAGGTTGCGCAGAGAACGCAGAAAAATCAAGGAATGCACCAGTTGTAGTGACCGAGGTCTCAGGAGAAAGAAGCGAAACCCTTTTTGTATTCTTTTGCGACTTCTGCGCAACCTTTGCGTCCTCTGCGTCCTGCCCCCGTATTCATACACAATGGCCTGATACCTCCTTAACCAGAGACCTCACATGAAATTTGTTGACGAAGTCCAGATCGATATCGCCGCGGGCGACGGCGGTGCGGGTTGCGCGTCGTTTCGCCACGAAAAATACAAGGAATTTGGCGGCCCCGACGGCGGCGACGGCGGCCGGGGCGGCCACGTGTGGGCGCTGGCCGATGTCAACCTCAACACCTTGATCGACTACCGCTACGCGCGCCGCTTCGAGGCCAAGCGCGGCCAGCACGGCATGGGCAGCGATATGTTTGGCGCAGCGGGCGATGACATCACGCTGAAAATGCCCGTGGGCACCGTCATCAGCGATGCCGAAACGGGCGAGGTACTGCACGAGTTGCTCACGCCCGGCGAAAAAATATTGATCGCCAAAGGTGGCGACGGTGGCTTTGGCAACCTGCGTTTCAAAAGTGCCATCAACCGCGCCCCGCGGCAAAAAACGCCCGGCTATCCCGGCGAGAAAAAAAGCCTCAGGCTTGAACTGAAGGTGCTGGCCGATGTGGGATTGCTGGGCATGCCCAACGCGGGCAAGTCCACCTTCGTCGCTGCGGTGAGCAACGCCAAACCGAAGATTGCCGACTACCCCTTCACCACGCTCTACCCCAACCTTGGCGTGGTACGCGTGGGGCCGGAGCAAAGTTTTGTGGTGGCCGACATTCCCGGCCTGATCGAAGGCGCCAGCGAAGGCGCGGGCCTTGGGCACCAGTTTTTGCGCCACCTGCAGCGCACGCGCCTGCTGCTGCATATTGTCGACATCGCGCCGTTTGATGAGGGCGTAGACCCGGTCGCGCAGGCCAAGGCCATCGTGGCCGAACTCAAGAAATACGACAAGGCGCTGCACGCCAAGCCGCGCTGGCTGGTGCTGAACAAGCTCGACATGGTGCCTGCCGAAGAACGCGAAGCGCGCGTGGCCGACTTCGTCAAGCGCTTCAAGTGGAAAGGCCCGGTGCACCAGATTTCTGCGCTTACGCGTGAAGGTTGCGAACAGTTGATCCGCGATATTTACACGCATATCCACAAGCAACAGGTGGCCGAGCAGCCGTCTGAAGAGGTGGATCAGCGCTTTGTCGATCTGGACGCACCCGTTGAAGAGGTTGCACCCAAAGCACCTGCCCGCCGCAAGCCGCGTGCGCCCAAAAAACCGCCCAACCCCCAACCAGAATAAGCATCAACCATGACATCCGCACCCACACAGACCTGGAACCCTGCCGATTACCACAAGCACGCCCGCTTCGTATCTGACCTGGGCATGCCGGTGGTGGAGTTGTTGGCACCCAAAGCCGGCGAACGCATACTCGACCTGGGCTGCGGCGATGGCGCACTGACCCTCAAGCTGGCACAAATGGGCTGCACGGTAAAGGCGGTGGATGCCAGCCCCCACATGGTGGCCGCAGCGCAAAAGCTGGGGCTGGATGCAGAGGTGGCAGACGGCCACGCGCTGGCTTTTGAAGCCGCGTTCGACGCGGTTTTTTCCAACGCGGCGCTGCACTGGATGCAGCAGCCCGAGGCCGTGATCGCAGGTGTCTGGCGCGCCCTGCGCCCCGGTGGCCGCTTCGTGGCCGAAATGGGCGGGCATGGCAATGTGGCCTCCATCGTCCAAGCGCTGGAAGCTGCCCTGCAAGCGCGTGGCCTGCCAGCCCACAACCCGTGGTTCTTCCCCACACCCGAGCAGTACCGCGCCTTGCTTGAGGCGCAAGGCTTTGCCGTACAGCACATGCAACTGCTACCGCGCCCAACCCCGCTGCCAGGCGATGTAGGCGCCTGGATTGAAACGCTGGCACAGCCGTTTCTGGCCGATGTGCCGCAGGCAGAACGCCCGCAATTGCTTGCCGAAGTCGTAAACGCTTTGCGCCCGGTGCTGTGCGACGCCCATGGCAACTGGCATGCAGACTATGTGCGCCTGCGGTTTGCTGCCACCAAGCCACCCACGGCATAGCTGCCGGGCAGCACCAGCCGCCACCTTGACCGCGGCTGACAGCAGAAGCCTGTAGGAAAAAACTGACGCGCCTCCCGAAAGAGACTGACAGCACGAAAAAAAACTGGCTGACAACGCCATAAAAGTCACGCCGGTACGCTTGCAGCCATGGACAGAAAAGTTCTGTCGCTCTTGAAGGAGACGCACCATGCAAGCCCAGATTTCCATTCGCCGCAATTCTGTTGCCGACCCGTACAACGCCTGTTTTGCACAGGCGCAGCAAGCCCGCAAGACCGTCATCAAATGGGTTGCAGCCACCGTGGCAGCCGTGGGATTGGGAGCCACTCTGGCGACAGGCGCGTATTCTTTCACCAACGAATTGATGCATGGCGACCATGTGCGCAAGGAGTTTGCCGTAACAAGCACCAACGCTGCACGGGCCAAAGCCACCGACGAGGTAATGGCGCACACCATGCAGGCCCTCGAGCAGAGCCGCAAGCTGACCGGCAACCGCGCCGTGGCTGTTTACCAGCAGTCGCCGCGTTCTGAACTGGCGCAGGCCGCTGCCCGCAACCCGGTAGAAATCGACGAGAAGGGTGTGGCGCACGAGGCGATTGCTCCGCGGGTGGGAGATCCGCAAGCTGTGATGCTCATGGCCGCACACAACAACGACACCTCCGTTGCAGCACCGCGCTCCGTTGGCGTAGTAGGCCAAGTCCGCATAGGCGACGGCCCCGCCCTGGATGTGGTGCAGGATGCCAATGGCACCGTGCGCTATGTGCGTGCTGGTGAGGAGGGCTAAACCACAACGCAGGGCGGCCGTCCAAGGCCGCTATGGCTGGCCGGGTTGTACGCAATCGGAATTTGCCTGACCCCGTTGCGAACGGCGGCGCAACTCCAGCCCTGATTTCCCGGCCTGTAAGCCAATGCTGATTGATTTGGCCCAGTAAATTCGTGACATATTCCGCACAAATCAGCCAACTCTTGTACTTACTACAGAACCCGATTCGTTTTATTGTTTTTTAATATATTATCGATAACGAATTTTTCTGTTTCAACCCTTTCATGAAAGTGAAATGCTGCCATGTCCACGCTGGATGCTTCTCTTGATGCTATTATGGAAATTGACGGTGCGATTGCCGTTGCCGTGTTTGATTTTGCCAAAGGAGCCGTGCTGGGCGAGCGCGGCGAAATCAGCCTCAGAGGCATTGCATCAGGCGTTGCCGCCTTGGTGCAGGCCAAGGGCACGGTCATGAAGGGGCTGAACATGAACGAGAATATGGAGGACGGCATGTTCACGCTGGAGACGCAGTACCATCTTGTCAAGCCGGTATACAGCAAGAGCGCGGTCATCTACGCCATTTTTGACAAAAACAAATCCATGCTTGCGCTGGTGCGACGCGGTTTGCAGGACGTTGCTGCGTCCATTGCCTGATACAGAACCGGGCACCGGCGCAAAAATCTGTTGTCGAAGGCTTGCTGGCGTCTGTCTGCAGGGCACAATGTGCCTTGCGGCATGTGAATGTGCCGCTCCCTTGGCCTTGGCATTGATTTTTGCATGACCTCCACCGTTGGCGTTCCCGTCTCTGAAGCTGTTGCGCAAGCCGATGTTGCACGCACCACGCATGCGCAGCACGAGTTGCAGCATGCGCGGCGCATAGTGGTCAAGGTAGGCTCCAGCCTCGTCACGAATGAAGGCCGCGGGCTGGACGCTGCCGCCATTGGAGAATGGTGCCGACAACTGGCCGAGCTGCGCAAGCAGGGGCGCGAAGTCATTATGGTCAGCAGCGGCGCCATTGCCGAAGGCATGAAACGGCTGGGCTGGAAAACCCGGCCCAAAGAGATCAACGAACTGCAGGCCGCTGCCGCCGTGGGCCAGATGGGCCTGGCGCAGATGTACGAGAGCAAGCTGCGCGAAAACGGCCTGCAATCGGCGCAAGTCTTGCTCACGCATGCCGACATGGCCGACCGCGAGCGTTACCTCAACGCACGCTCCACCCTGCTGACCTTGCTGCACCTGGGCGTGCTGCCGGTCATCAACGAAAACGATACGGTCGTCAACGACGAGATCAAGTTCGGCGACAACGACACGCTGGGCGCACTGGTAGCTAATCTGGTTGAGGCCGATCTGCTGGTCATCCTGACCGACCAGAAGGGGCTGTTCACCTCCGACCCGCGCAAGAATACCAACGCCCAACTGGTCTGCGTCGGGCAAGCGGGCGACCCGGCACTCGAAGCCATGGCGGGCGGTGCGGGCAGCGGCATCGGCAAGGGCGGCATGCTGACCAAGATCCTCGCGGCGCGGCGTGCAGCCAGTTCCGGTGCCAGCACGGTCATTGCCTGGGGGCGCGAGACGGATGCGCTGCTGCGGTTGGTGCAGGGCGAGGTGGTGGGCACGGTGCTGGTGGCGCCCACGCACAAGCTGCAGGCGCGCAAGCAGTGGATGGCCGACCACCTGCTTTTGCACGGTGCCGTGGTGGTGGATGCAGGCGCCGCCACCAAGCTGCAGAATGAAGGCAAAAGCCTGCTGCCCATCGGCATGACGGCGGTAGAGGGCGAATTCCAGCGCGGCGAAGTCATTGCCGTGCGCGACGAGCAAGGACGTGAGCTGGCACGCGGCATGGCCAACTACGCCAGCCACGAGGCCCGGCTGCTGTGCCGCAAACCTTCCAGCCAGTTCGAGGCGCTGCTGGGCTACGCCGCTGAACCCGAAATGATCCACCGCGACAACCTCGTATTGATGCAGCGCGGATAAGCCGCCCGCCATCCCCCGTGCGGAGGGTTGTTTGTCGCACAATGGCGGGACTCGGTTTATTTCTGATTCGCTGATATAGCCAAATCTGAAAATAATCAGACACCGTTCGCCCTGAGGTATCGAAGGG
>JAUNUE010000259.1 GCA_030538335.1 Allobrachymonas sp.
CGTCCTTGTCAAAGCTGTAGGCGTCTTTCATGATGAATTCGCGCCCGCGCATCAAGCCAAAACGCGGGCGGCGCTCGTCGCGGAACTTCGTCTGGATCTGGTACAGGTTCTTGGGCAACTGCTTGTAGCTGCGCAAGTCTTGCCGGGCGATGTCGGTTACCACCTCTTCGCTGGTGGGCTGGATCACAAAGTCGTTCTCGTGCCGATCCTTGATGCGCAGCAGCTCGGGGCCCATTTTTTCAAAGCGCCCGGTTTCTTGCCACAGCTCGGCGGGCTGCACCACAGGCATGGTGCACTCCACGGCACCAGCGCGATTCATCTCTTCGCGCACGATTGCTTCGACCTTGCGGATCACACGCAGCCCCAGCGGCATGTAGGTGTAAATGCCCGCGCCCAGACGCTTGATGAAACCAGCGCGCATCATCAGTTGGTGGCTGACGATTTCGGCGTCGGCAGGCGCGTCGCGCAAGGTGGTGAAGTGGAATTGGGAGGCTTTCATATCCGTAGGTAGCAGGTCAATGGCATATGGTCTGTAAAAGTCGTTTCAACAAACCAAATAAACCCGTATTCTCCTTGATATCTGCTGGCAACTATGCATAATGACAGGCAATGACAGAATCTGGAGTTGATCATGCTCGACCGCGAGGGCTTTCGCCCCAACGTCGGCATCATCTTGCTCAACCGAAAGAATCAGGTGTTCTGGGGCAAGCGTATCCGTAAGCATAGCTGGCAGTTTCCACAGGGAGGTATTGACCGGGGCGAATCGCCTGAACAGGCGATGTACCGGGAGCTGTACGAAGAAGTCGGCCTGCAACCGCACCATGTGCGCATTGTGGCCAGAACACGCGATTGGTTGCGCTATGAGGTGCCCGACCGCTTTATCCGCCGCGAATCGCGCGGCCACTACCGGGGCCAGAAGCAGATCTGGTACCTACTGCAAATGCTGGGGCAAGACTGGGAATTGAACCTGCGTGCCACCAACCACCCCGAGTTTGACGCCTGGCGCTGGAACGACTATTGGGTGCCGCTTGATGTGGTAGTTGAGTTCAAACGCGGCGTGTACGAAATGGCGCTGACTGAACTTGCCCGCTTTCTGCCGCGGGCCGACAACCGCAACCGCTACCTGCGCACCAACCTGAAGTCGCGTGACCGCGGCGAGCCTGCATTCGGGCGCAGAAACGAAACGTCCCTTCTTGTGCCTGACGCGCTGGCAGACGAAAACGCGCCGCCCGAATCTCCTGCAAAGGATGCCCCATGAAACGCCTTGCCCGTTTGCCGCATGTCGCCTGCGGCCTGCTGCTGTCTGCCGCGCCCCTGTTGGGTCATGCACAGGCCGTAATCGATGACGTTGAAATCTTCTGGCGCGAAAGCGATGTGCCCCCGGCCCCTGCGCTGAGCACCCAGCGCATGGTGCAAATCGACATGCCCATCTATTCAGAAGTGATGGTGGGTGTGGACGTCAACAGCGTCAGCGTCAGCAGCAAGGACGGCGTGGTGCGCTACGTCACGCTGATCCAGGGCCGCGACGGCTCGGTTTCGGCCTACTACCAGGGCGTGCATTGCAATGCCTTTCAGGGCCGCACCTATGCGCGCTACAACTTCGACCAGAACCCGCCGGTCTGGGAAAACATCGATGAAAGCTGGCACGACCTGAAAGAAAAAAAATCCAGGTACGCGCGCGCCATTGCCCAATCCGGCGCTTGCGAAAATTCGGTGGCGGCACCCAACACAGCGCAAGCCCAGCGCGCCTATGCACGCAACAGCAAGTGGCGCGGCAAGCAGTTTTAAAGCTGGCCTTTCACCGTAGAGGTGCAAAAAAGTGCGAAGAAACGCAGTACTTCTGAGGAAAGGAGTTTCCAACAGATTGCTGCGTTGTGCTTCGTCCTCCCGGCCTTGACACCTGTTTTTCACCCTGTCTTCTCAGGAAGGTGAAAACAGCAGAGGCGCAACTCTCCCTTCATTGAACAGGAGGAGTGCTGGGATGGCAGGGGACGGAGGCTCTTGAACAGGTTTGGATAATTCCCATACACCCGCCAGCTACAGGGAAATATCAATATCCACTACCTGCAATACAACACAATCGCCCATAAAGCCTAGCTTCTACTGTGTCAAGGCTTCATACGGTGCAGCGTAATGCCCTCTGCACTGCCCGTGGCCCAGGCCACTTCGCCGCTGGGCAGGGTCACCCAGTCGTCGGGCCGGTGGAAGCTTGCGCCGCTCAGGCTGCCGGGCTTGACCTTGATGGTGCCGTCGGTGCCCACCACCGCAAACTGGGCGCTGTAGCCGCTTTGACCCGCGACCACTTTTTTCCAGCCCACCAGCAGGTCAGTGCCAAATTTGGCCAGCTTGGGGTCGATGGCAAAGGTGTCGATGG
>JAUNUE010000260.1 GCA_030538335.1 Allobrachymonas sp.
GTACAGGATGGCTGGGGTGTCCATGCCTTCCTGCAGCCATTTGTCAGCCGCTACAGCGTAAACGCCTTCGGCAAACGAAGCGGCGCCCGTGTCGAACAGATGGATCTTGAGCCGGTTGGAAAAAATCTTGCAGATCATTTCGAGGTTGGCGTACGACTGGCTCAGCTTTGAAGAAATGGTCAGCACGATGGCCTCTTTGTAGCCGTCGCGTACCAAGTCACTGAAAAACCGCATCATCTCGCTTTGCGAGGGTGGTGAGGAAGTGGCCAGTTTGTCGGGGTTCTGCAATTGCCATTGCTGGAATTGGGTGGCGGTGATGTCGACCCCGTCGCGCAGCACTTTGCCTTCCATATGCAGACTCAACCGGAGGATGCGTATGCTGTGCGGGCGCGGAAACTGGTCAAGGCAGGCGGTAGAAGTGGCAACAATGGTGCGCTTGAACATGGCTGTGTGGGAAGAATACTGACGACTTTCGAACGATCGTGCTAGATTGCTGAATACTGCAAGTATCCGCGCATTTCTTGACGGAAAAAGTAGGGATTAACGCGCACACGCAGCCATTTTCATGTGTTTCAGGTCGGATGTCTAGCAGGTCTTGTCAGGCGTCGGGCCGATGCGCAGGACGGCTTTTGCCCGCCAGAATCAGCACCACGCCACCAAGGATCACCCCTGTGGCGAGCCATTCCCAACGGGTCACGCGCTCGCCGCCCAGGGCCATGCCCAGCAACAGCGCAATCACCGGGTTGACGAAAGCGTAGCTGGTGGCCAGCGCCGGGCTGGCGTGCGCCAGCAGGTAGAGGTAGGCGCTGAAGCCGATGATCGAGCCAAACACCACCAGATACAGCAGGGCAGCGGTGGGCACCAGTTGCAGCGGCCAGGCGGGCAGCGGCTCACGGGCACCTAGGGTCAGCAAGGTGAACAGCACGCCCCCGCACAGCATTTCGCTGGCAAAGCCCCCCGCACCGGGCGCCAGCGGGAATTTGGTTGTTGACAGCACCGAACCCAGCGACCAGCAGGCAGTGGAGCCGGCCATCAACGCAATGCCCACCGGGTCCGACGAAAAACCGCTGCCGCGCACCAGCATCGCCACGCCTGCAAGACCCACGGCCATGCCCAATATTTCGAGCCGCGTGGGCAATTTGCGGAACAGCAAGCCCCACAGGCTGGTGAGCATGGGCACTACAGCCACAAAAGTGGCGATCAAGCCGGAGTTGATGCGCTTGCTGGCATGCACCACAAAGCCCATACCGCCGCCGAGCATGAGGGCTGCCACGATCAAGGCATGCAGCCATTGCCGCTTGCTGGGCAGGCCAGCGCTGCCTTCGCGCCACAACACCCAGGCAAATATCAGCCCGCCCGCCAGGAAGAAGCGCACCGCCATCTGGAAAAAAGGAGCGTATCCCTGCAAGGCAAAGCGGATCGCCAGATAGGTTGAACCCCAGATCACATAGCAGGCAAACAGCGCCGCCAGCACCATGGCCGAAAGCGCAGGCTTGGCAAGCGATGGTGTGGAAGCGGGGTTGGCTGGGGCGGTTGCAGCAGGTGCAAGGGCAGAGTCGGAGGCGGTGTGCATGGAGAAGATTATTGGGGGATTTGCATGGCATGCCGATGCATGCATCAAGCGAAAAGACAGGTTTGTCGGCTTTTGCTTACGCTCCCGCAACAGAGGAGTGATGGAGTCATGTCACGGCAGGATATCGACCCGCATTATTCTCAAAGCAGCAAGTGAACTCACCGTCTTGCTGCCTGCAACGAGTGTGGCTTTTCGTCGATAGATACACAAGGTTACAGGCCAATGAGCATCCGGGCGACAGTTGTAGGCCAAATGGTGTGCAGTTTGCCGCGTATTCTGGTCTTTTTCGGGTTGAAGAATTGACAAGGACGGGTATTGCCGAAAAGATGGCCGCAGCAGTACGCAATTGTTCATCCCTTGTAACAGGAGACCTCCTTATGCCCGCAAAAAAATGTGTTGTTGAACTGGTGGACGCCGCAGGCCAGCCCGTTGCTGATATGGCAGTGAAGATCAGCGGCTGCGATGAGTTGAAGACCAGCCCTGCCGGAACCGCCTTGTTCCTGGTCGAAGAATCGCCCGCCGTGGTGCTGGTGGCAGGCAAAGAGGCTTTCAAGGCCGACCTGGCCGCATTGCCTGAGCGCCTCAAGCTCACGCAAGATGGTGGCGGCTGGAAGGCCTGAGCCACAGCGTACCGTTGACAAAGCAAAAGCGCCTGCGGGCGCTTTTTTATTGCTCAGGCCAGCATCCGCAGCGCATGCTTGATCCCTTCGCTGACGGATATGCCCGCTGGCAAGGCCTTGAGTGCCGCCGCTGCTTCTTTTTCGTT
>JAUNUE010000261.1 GCA_030538335.1 Allobrachymonas sp.
CTTGGCGCCTTTGTCGCTGAAGAACTTGATGCCATTGTCGCCAAACGGGTTGTGGCTGGCACTGATGACCACGCCCAGATCGGCCCGCTGCGCGCGCGTGAGGTAGGCCACTGCCGGCGTGGGCACCGGGCCGAGCAGCACCACGTTCACGCCTGCGGCATTGAAGCCCGACTCCATCGCACTCTCGAACATATAGCCCGAAATGCGCGTGTCCTTGCCGATCAGCACCGTGGGGCGTGCGCTGCTTCGCTTGAGCACACGGCCTACGGCATTGGCCAGGCGCAATACAAAATCAGGCGTGAGCGGGGGTTGACCCACTGTGCCACGGATACCGTCGGTGCCAAAGTATGTGCGTTTCATCAATCTGTCTAAAAATGGAAATGCGTGATTATGCAGCGCGCACGTCCAGTGCCTGCATGGCCTGCCATACCGCCAGCGTCTGGCGCGTGGCTGCGACATCGTGCACACGCACAATGCGCGCACCCTTTTCTACTGCCAGCAAATGTGCGGCCACACTCGCCAGACTGCGCTCATGCGCGAGCAGCTCACTGCGGTACACCACATCGGTAATGCCGGGTGGCAGAGCTTCCAGCACCGCACCCAAGGCCGATTTGCGCGACCAGCCCGCCAGCACCGCATGGCCATTGGCGTGTGTACGTGCCTGCTGTTGCAGCAGCACCAGGTTTTGCGGCACGGTTTTGCCAAAGCCGATGCCGGGGTCCAGCACGATGCGCTCGCGCGCCACACCTAGCGCGTACAGGCTGCTGGCGCGTTGCTGCAAAAAATCATGCACTTCATCCACAATGGCTTCGGGGTTGCCCGACATGGGCTGCACCTGCATGGTTTGCGGGTCGCGGTGCATGTGCATCAAGCAGATACCGCAACTGGCGTGTTGTGCCACCACCTGCTCGCCACTCAGCCCCCGCTCACTGCTTTTCCAGCGCAGTGCCCAGATGTCGTTGATGATGTCAGCACCGGCATCCAGCACGGCCTGCATGACTTCGGGCTTGTAGGTATCGACCGAAACCGGCACCTTGAAACGCACCGCCTCTTGCACCACCGGCAGCACGCGGCGCAGTTCTTCATCCAGCGGCACCGCGGGTGAGCCGGGGCGGGTGGATTCGCCACCAATATCGAGAATGGTGGCACCTTCGCGCAGCAACTGCTCGCAATGCAGCAAGGCGCTGCGGGTGTCGGCATGCTGCCCGCCATCAGAGAACGAATCGGGCGTGACATTGACAATGCCCATGATCTGCGGGCGTTGCAAGTCGAGCCGGAAGCGCCCGGCCTGCCAGTGGGTTTGGGGTGCGTGAGAAGCAGATGGCATGGTCAAAAATAAAATCATGAGGGTCAAGTAAAAACGCCACAACCTGTGCAGTTGTGGCGTCGTGCAAACCGGCGAAGCGATCAGGTCGGCGTGGGCGTCGGCTTGGTTTCGGGCAGCGAGGGCGGCAGGGCACTGCCACCGTCACGCGGGGGCAAACGCGGCGTCCAGTCGTTTGGCGGCTGCGGCTCGCGCCCGGCCATGATGTCGAGCACCTGCTCGCGACCGATGGTTTCCCACTTCATGAGGGCGGTCGTCATGGCTTCCATCTTGTCGCGGTTATTTTCGAGAATTTTCTCTGCCACGGCGTACTGCTCGTCGAGGATGCGGCGCACTTCGCTATCCACCTTTTGCTGCGTGTCTTCGCTGATGCTGGTGGTTTGCGTGACGCTGCGGCCCAGGAACACTTCACCCTCGTTTTCGGCATAGACCATCGGACCCATTTTGGGACTCATGCCATAGCGCGTGACCATATCGCGGGCGATTTTGGTGGCACGCTCGTAGTCGTTGGAGGCGCCCGTGGATATGCGCTTGACGAACAGGTGTTCGGCAATGCGGCCCCCGAACAGGATGCTGATCTGGTTCAACATCTGGTCGTAGTACTGGCTGTGCTGGTCACGCTCGGGCAATTGCCACGTCACGCCCAGCGCCCAGCCACGCGGCATGATGGTGACCTTGTGCACCGGGTCGGTGCCGGGCAGCATCTCGGCCACGATGGCGTGCCCCGATTCGTGGTAGGCCGTGGCCTGCTTCTCTTCTTCGGTCATGACCATGGAGCGGCGCTCCGGCCCCATGAAGATCTTGTCTTTGGCGCGCTCGAAGTCCTGCATTTCCACCAGGCGCGCGTTGCGACGGGCAGCCATCAGCGCCGCCTCGTTGCACAGGTTGGCAAGGTCGGCACCGCTCATGCCGGGCGTGCCGCGCGCGATGATGGACGCATCCACATCCTGCGCCACCGGAATTTTGCGCATGTGCACATTGAGGATCTGCTCGCGGCCACGAATATCAGGCAACG
>JAUNUE010000262.1 GCA_030538335.1 Allobrachymonas sp.
CACGTCTTCGGCGTAGGGTGTGAGGTCGTAGTTGTGGGTGTTGACGAGTTGCAGCTCTAGCTCTACCCCGAGCGTCAGCGCCTCGGATGCATGAAAGTCTTCGAGCGTCATGGCGGGCTCCCTGTGCCTGTGGCGGGCGGCAAGGGCGAGCGCCCCGGTGGAGCGCCAGCCTCGCCTGCGCGGCTCAGCAACCAGGCGACCAGCGCAGCGCCAAACAATTCGGTGATGAGGATGGTGGGCAGCGCAACCGCCGCCACCTGAAAACCGATGTTGGGCGAAGCCGCCACAAACTGCGAGGTGAGCAGCAGTTCCACCGACGACATCGGCACCATCGCGCCCGCCACCCACACAGATTTTTTCAACGACATGCCGCTGCCGGGGCCGGTGGCCAGCAGGCTCAACAGCTTGGCCAGTACCCGCACCGCAATCAGCATCAGCGCAATCCACAGCACGCCGAACGACCAGTAGGCTTTGGCGGCCATCAGCGGTACCAGCACAAACATCAGCACCGTGAGCATGGATGCAGCCGTGCCCAGTTGCCGCGGCCAGACCCATGGGCGCGGATGCACTTGCTTGAGCAAGATGCCGCCCAGCAGGGCCGCCAGCGGCGCCGAGCCGCCCAAGGGCGGTGCCACGGCAGTGCTGGCAGCCACCAGAGCCATGATGAGCAAGATGGTGTCTTCGCTGGTCTGGCGCATCCAGCGGAAGGCATGCGTGAGCAAGCCCGCCAGCACGGCCCCGATCAACAGCGAAACGAACAGCAGTGTGGCGGAGGAGGCCAGCGATTCGAGCATGCCCACTTCGGCGCGGTCAATGCTGCGCAGCAAGGTGGTGCCGATGGTCAATACATACAGCGTGTTGAGGGTGGTCAGCGCCAGGGCACGGTCGGTCACGGGGCCGCTGGCGCGCAGATTGGCTACCAGGCTCATCAGCACCGAGGGCGACGCGGCCACGGCAATCACCGACAAGGCCCGCGTCACCTGCACGCCCAGGCCCAGCTTGCGCAAGAGCACGTAGGCCGCCATAAAGGTCAGCAGCGACTCGGCCACGCTTTGCACCAGCACCACCGGGTTGTGGCGGAACCAGCGCAGCGGCAGGCGCGCGCCGGCTTCAAACAGCATCACGGCAATGCCCAGTTCCAGCAGAAACAGGCCCACGCCGCGCAAAGGCCAGGCGGCACCGACAAAGCCTGACAGACCCGCCAAAGCGCCCACCGCAGCAAACCCCACGATCTTGGGCAGACGCAGATAGCGTTTGCCCACATGCCCCGCCAGCGCGGCTACGGCCAGCAGCAGCGACCACTGCAGCACGGGCAGCCCGGCATGCGAATCCACTGCATCGCGCCACAAGGTTTTGAAAAAATCGACCATCCGGGCATTTTCATGCCAAAACCGGGGGATTTCAAACCTCGCCCTGTCCCTTTGCGGGGAGGATGCAGCTTGCAGACCGGGCTAGCGCAGCGTAACCCAGCATTTGCTACGGCATTATGTGTGGGGCTTGATTGCTTCTCAACCCAGGGTTCGGGAGGTGAAGTGTAAAGCTGGGTTTCGTTTCTCAACCCAGCCTACCGTGCTTCGCAAAAATGACGTGAGCAAAGATACAGCGCCCTCTCCCCTTGCGGGAGAGGACAGGGGAGAGGGCAAGAAAGCGTTTTTTACGCCGGTGTTGGCTGGTTCAGCCCTTCCAGCGGCACGCAGGTGCAGAACAGGTTGCGGTCGCCGTACACGTTGTCGATGCGCCCCACGGCAGGCCAGTACTTGGTGTTGCGTTGCCCGGCCGGTACGGCGGCGGCCACTTCGCGGCTGTAAGGATGCGTCCAGTCTTCGGTCAGCAAGACCGAGGCCGTGTGTGGCGCGTTTTTCAGCGGGTTGTCGTCCTGCGGCCACTCGCCTTTTTCCACGCGGTGGATTTCTTCGCGGATGGCGATCATGGCTTCGATGAAGCGTTCCAGTTCGTGCAGGGTTTCGCTTTCGGTCGGTTCCACCATCAGCGTGTTGGCGACCGGAAAACTCAGCGTGGGTGCATGGAAACCGTAGTCCATCAACCGCTTGGCCACGTCTTCAGCCATCACGCCGCTGGTCTCTTTCAAGTTGCGCAAATCAAGAATGCACTCGTGCGCGACGTGGCCGCTGGCCGATGCATACAGCGTAGGGTAGTGGTCGGCCAGGCGTTTGCTGATGTAGTTGGCACTGAGAATGGCGGCTTCGGTGGCGTGCTGCAAGCCTTGGGCGCCCATCATGCGGATGTACATCCAGGTGATGGGCAATACGCTGGCATTGCCCAAGGGGGCGGCGCTCACAGCCCCAACACCTTTGCCCTCACCCC
>JAUNUE010000263.1 GCA_030538335.1 Allobrachymonas sp.
ACCACCCCATGCACCGTTATGCGGTCTATGCCGCGCCATCGGCCAGCAGCCCCTTGTGGCAGCGCGGCTGCACCTGGCTGGGGCGTGATCCGGCCACGGGTGCGCGTTTGCGCAATCCGTTTGCCGATGCGGTGCTGGCGGGCGAATCGCTTGTGCATTACCTCAGCGACCCCATGCGCTACGGCTTTCACGCCACGCTCAAGGCACCTTTTACGCTGCGCGCAGATTTGGGTTTTGACGACTTGCACCGTACTGTGACCATGCTGGCACAGCAGTTGACCGCACCGCCACCTTTTGAACTGGCCGTGCGCAGCATGGCACCCAGCGAGTACCTGGCGCTGGTGCCCGCGCACAAGGTTCCTGAAATTGGCACGGTTGCCGCCCACTGCGTGCAGCAACTGCATGCGCTGGCCGAGCCGTTGAGCGCAGAAGCATTGGCCACCCGCCGCACCAAATCACAGCTTGACGCACGCGAAGACGAACTGCTGCAACGCTGGGGTTACCCGTATGTGCTTGACCGTTTTCGCCTGCACTTCACCCTGAGCAATGGGCTGGCCGGTACTGCACCTGAAATTTCCGGCGAGATCATCCGCCTGGCGCAGCGTCATTTTGGCGACCCGGTGGTGTGCAAGCGGTTTGATCTGGCGATTTATGGCGAACCCACTCCGGGCGCTGACTTTGTGTTGCTGGCCCGTTGCCCGATGCAGAGAACATGATGCGGCACGATGAAACGTGAAGCCGCATCCCCTCACCCCAACCCTCTCCCTCGGGGAGAGGGAGAAGAATGGACACGATGAAGCCAACGCTTCATCGTGACGGATCAACATGCTTGACAACGATTCTTCCGTTTCCACCCAACGGCTGGTGTATTGCATGGGCCCCTCGGGCGCAGGCAAAGACAGCCTGCTGGCCTGGCTGCAAGACCACACGCGGCATCTGCACCACCTGCACTGGGCACGGCGCACCATTGCGCGCGACGTGCAGACACATGGCGAGCAGCACGAGGTCGTCAGCGAAGGCGATTTTTTGCGCCTGCTGGGCGAGAACGCCTTTGCCATGCACTGGTCTGCCAACCACATGCGCTACGGCATCCGCCACGCAGAACTGGCGCCTTTGCAGCAAGGCCATTGGGTGCTGGTCAATGGCTCGCGTGAATACTGGCCCGAGGTTGCCGAACGTTTTGCAAACGTGGTGCTGCCTGTCTATATAGACGCCAGCCCGGATGTGATCCGCCAGCGGCTGCTGGCACGCGGGCGCGAAACGCTGCCGCACATCGAACAACGCATGGCACGCAACGCATTGTTTTCCGTGCCGCCAGACGGCATCCATATCCGCAACGACAGCACTCTGGATGCAGCAGGCAATGAGCTGCTGCGCCAGCTCCAACAACCGGCAGGATTCGTATGAGCAAGCTCTACATCGGCACGCAGAACGTGCCCGACTTTCACAATCTGGGCCTGCAACCGGCCATCCACCCCAGCGCCGTGATCCAGTCCTGCCACTTTGGCCGCTACACCGAAGTGGGCGCGCAGGTGCTGATGGACAACTGCGTGCTTGACGACTACTCTTACGTACAGCCCTACTGCGACATTGTCTCCACCGACATCGGCAAGTTCAGCAATATCGCCTCCATGGTGCGCATCAACCCCGGCTTTCACCCGATTGAGCGCCCCACCCTGCACCACTTCACCTACCGGCGCAAAAAATACGGCCTGGCAGACGCCGACGATGCCGACTTTTTTGCCTGGCGGCGCACCCAGCGCGTGCGTTTGGGGCACGACACCTGGATCGGCCATGGTGCCGTCATCATGCCCGGCGTGCAGATCGGCAATGGCGCTGTGGTGGGCAGCAACGCGGTGGTGACCAAAGACGTGCCCGCCTACGCCATCGTGGCAGGCGCCCCGGCCAAGGTGCTGCGCATGCGCTTTTCGCCCAGCATCGCCCGTGCCATTGCGTCCACCGCCTGGTGGGACTGGGACCATGAGGTTTTGCAAGAACGGTTGGAAGACTTCAACGATCTGCGGCGGTTTCTGGGCAAGTATGCCGCGTGAGAACTGTTTTGGGCTGCGATGCTGGCAGGCGCACTCATGTGGCGACACCATGCATGGGCGAACACAATGTATGGATGCTATTGCGATGCTTCGCACATCCCCCATAAATGCTTGATATTTTTCACATTTTGCATTTCGGGTGTTGCTCAAATCATTTCATTAGTAACCATCCCCCGGCAAAGCCGGGGGCTTTCGTTATGTGAGCCGCTCAAAGCG
>JAUNUE010000010.1:0-6383 GCA_030538335.1 Allobrachymonas sp.
TGGCGTTTGCCGTGGCCGCTTCGGCCAACTTCCCGGTGCTGTTCATGAGCGTGCTGTGGAAAGACTGCACCACGCGCGGCGCGGTGATTGGCGGCTCGCTCGGGCTGATCTCTTCGGTGCTGCTCACCATCCTGTCGCCCTCGGTATGGGAGGCTGTGCTGGGCAACCCCAAAGGCTCGTCACCGTTTCCCTACACATCCCCGGCGCTGTTCTCGGTCACGCTGGCTTTCGTGGCGATCTGGATTTTCTCGATTACCGACCGCAGTGCGCAAGCTGCCAGGGAGCGCGAGCAGTACAAGCTGCAGGAAATCCGCTCCGAAACCGGCCTGGGCGCTGCCGAGGCTGCGGCGCACTGACATTCTGCATGCCTGCCTTTGAAAGTCGGGCCATGCCGCGTCATTGCGAGCCGCCGCAGGCGGCGTGGCAATCTGCCAAAAAACCATGTGTTTTACCGCAGAGGCGCAGAAGGCACGTTGAGGAAAAACCTGCCGGTCAGCGAATCAAGAAACCTCCTCTCCCCAACCCTCTCCCACGAGGGGAGAGGGAGTTTTCAACTTGCTGACGTGCAGGTTTTTCTCTGCGCGCCCTCGGTGCTCTCTGCGGTGAAAAGCAGCGTCGTAGGGAAGAACCTCCGAAGGAGATTCTGCCGAATGGGATGTTGGAGAAGCAAACATGCGCCGAAATCGCTGCGCGGTTCCGGCTTGCAGGACTCCCTTTTAAAAACCAACGTCATTGCGAGGAACGCACAGCGCGACGCGGCAATCTGTTGGCAATTGCCCCCTCACCCCAACCCTCTCCCCCGAGGGGGAGAGGGAGTGTCCCGACCCGCCGGGTTACAGGCTTTTCTCTGCGTGCCCTCGGCGTTCTCTGCGCCTCTGCGGTGAAAAACCGGGTTTGTTCGGGCAGATCGCCACGCCGCCCGTGGCGGCTCGCGATGACGGCTTTTGAAACAGGCGTCATTGCAATGGCGATCTATTTTTAGTTGCAACAGCGCGTAATAAGGCGGTTTGGATTCTGGCCTGCCTCGCAGGGCGAATTTGTGGACAGCTTTCCGGGGTAAGCAGGTTTGCTTTCATGCGTGGCAGCAAGAGGCCATTCCAATCCGGGTGTGACGAGTCATTACATCTTGGTTTGCGCGGGGGCATGACTTGTCATAGGCTCCTGCTGAAATACCGGCCATGCCGAAGAAATTCCGGTTTCATGCAGGTACCCCAAAATCCGCAAGACATGCAATGACCACCGCCACGCCCTTCCTGATGTTCCACGGCACGGCCGAAGCCGCCATGCACCTGTACCAGGTCACGCTGCCGGGTTCGCGCATCGTCAGCATCGAGCGCCACGGCCCTTCTTTTGGCGAGCACAGCGAAAAAGTCCGTTTGGCGAAATTTGAGGTGTGCGGGCAGACCTTTTTGTGTTCCGACAGCACCATCGCGCACAACTTCACGTTCACGCCTTCAAGTTCCATCTTCGTCGATTGCGACACCCCGCAGGAGCAGGAGCGCATCTTCAGCGCACTGGCTGAAGGGGGCGTGGTGCTGATGCCGCTGGACGACTATGGCTTCAGCCAGCGTTTCGGCTGGCTCAACGACCGTTTCGGGGTCTCGTGGCAGATCAACCTGCCGTATGCCCGTGAGGTTCCCGGTTCCTGAAAAGAGGAGATCGTCATGCAATTTACCCCCTACCTCAACTTCGACGGCAACTGCCGCGAAGCTTTCACGTTTTACGAAAAACTGTTGGGCGGCAAGATCAAACAGATCAGCACTTTTGGCGAAGTGCCCGAAAACGAAAAAATGCCCGCGGACATGCGCGACCGCATCATCCACGTGAACCTGCAGGTGGGCGAACAGGAGCTGATGGGTTCTGACACGGTGGCCGATACCTGCGAGGGTGGTGGCTACCAGAAGCCGCAGGGGCTGTGGGTGTCGATTGGAGTGCCCACGCAGGAAGAAGGCCAGCGGGTGTTTGACGGCCTGGCTGAAGGCGGCGATGTGCGCATGCCGTTTGAAAAAACCTTCTGGTCGGGCGGCTTTGGCATGGTGGTGGACCGCTTTGGCACACCGTGGATGGTCAACGTTATCTACAAGTGAGGAGGATCGGGCATGTCAGAAATCATGGTGGAGACCACTGTTCATGCGCCGGTGGAGACGGTATGGCAGTGCTGGACGGAGCCGTTTCATATCCGGCAGTGGAATGCGGCAAGTCCCGAGTGGCATACGCCTTCGGCCAGCAACGACTTGCGTGCAGGCGGCACGTTCAGCTACCGCATGGAAGCACGCGATGGCAGCGCCGGATTTGACTTTGCGGGGCAGTACACCCGCGTGGTGCCGCAGCAGCTAATCGAGATGACGCTCGACGACGGGCGCAAGGCGCGCGTGGAGTTTCTGGCTGCGCACGAGGGGGTAACCGTGCGTGAAGTATTTGAGGTGGAGGATACGCATAGCGCCGAGCAGCAGCGCCAGGGCTGGCAAGCCATTCTCGACAACTTCGCCCGCCATGTGCAGCAATGCAAAACCTGATTTTCATCCAGGAGGAGACACAGCATGAAACCCAACCCCATCGTATGGTTTGAAATCTACGTGCAGGATCTGGCGCGGGCGCAGAAGTTTTATGAGACCGTGTTTGCGTGCAAGCTGGAGCCTTTGCAGGCACCCGAAGGCGAATCGGATGCTGCAGGCATGCAGATGCTGGCGTTCCCCATGGAAATGGAAGGCTCCGGCGCGGGCGGTGCGCTCGTCAAGATGGAAGGCTTGCTTTCAGGTGGTGGCGGCACGCTGGTGTATTTTCACTGCAACGATTGCGCCATCGAGCAAGGGCGTGTGGCGGCGGCTGGCGGCAAAGTGGTCAACCCCAAGTTTTCGATCGGCGAGTATGGCCAGTGCGCCATGGTGATGGATACCGAGGGCAATATGATCGGCCTGCATTCGATGCAGTAGAGGGTTGCTAACTGGTCAACAGAATCGGGTAAAAGCGCCTCGCACTGTTCGTCCTGAGCCGTTCGACAAGTTCACGGCAGGCCTGTCGAAGGGCGCTTGTACCGGGGCTTCGACAGGCTCAGCCCGAACGGGTCATAAGAAACGGGTCATAGGAGCTTGTTCACAATCTCCGCATGAAGTGCGTTGTTTTTCAAAAAGCTGCGAACTTTTGTTGCGTAACTCGCAGGCGGCTTGTCTGTCCGATAAGGGTTTGCTTGCGCCATATGGCGATTTTCTGAAAGCAACCCGAAGGGCGCAAGCCCACTGCGCCAAGCCTTGCGTCATTGCGAGCCGCCGCAGGCGGCGTGGCAATCTGCTTGATTTTCGGCCATGCAACAAGATTGCCACGTCGCGCTTTGCGCTCCTCGCAATGACACGGTTTGGGCTCTGTGCGCATCCTGCGGGGAGATAGTGAACAGGCTCCAGCAAAAATCGCCAGCTTTTTCCAGGTTAAACCCCCATGCGATCCAGTGCATCCTGCACCATGCCGACCGTGCGGTCCACGTTACGCAGCTTGTCCAAGCCAAACAGCCCCAAGCGGAAGGTGGAAAAGCCCTGCGGCTCGTCGCACATCAGCGGCACACCGCTGGCGGTTTGCAGACCGGCTTCAATGAATTTGCTGCCGTTCTGGATGCCGGGGTCAGTCGTGTGGCTCACCACCACGCCCGGCGCCTTGAAGCCTTCAGCCGCCACGCTGGCAAAACCGCGGCTTTCGAGCATGGCGCGCATTTTCTGGCCCAGCTCCAACTGGCGCTGACGCGCTACGTCAAAGCCGTCCTTGCGCGTTTCCTGCATGGCGTCGCGCAGGGTGAGCAGAGCGTCGGTTGGCATGGTGGCGTGGTAGGCGTGCTTGCCGCTGACGTACCCTTCGGCAATGGCAAGCCATTTTTTCAGGTCGCACGCAAAGCTGTCGCTGGTGGTGGCCTCGATGGCCTGGCGCGCTTTTTCGCTGAAGCAGACCATGGCACCGCAAGGCGAAGCGCTCCAGCCTTTTTGCGGCGCACTGACCAGAATGTCGATGCCGCAATCGCGCATGTTCACCCACGCCGCGCCGCTGGCAATGCAATCAAGCACAAACAGTGCGCCCACTTCGTGCGCAGCAGCAGATACCTGCTTGAGGTAATCGTCGGGCAGCAAAATGCCGCTGGCGGTTTCGACATGCGGGGCAAATACCAGCGCGGGTTTTTCCTTGCGGATGGTTTCAACCACCTCGTCAATGGGGGCAGGCTCCCAGGCGGCTTGCACGTCGGCGCTGGCAGGGCGCGCCTTGAGCACGGTCACCTGGTCGGTGATGCGGCCCACCTCGAAAATCTGGCTCCAGCGGTAGCTGAAAAAGCCGTTGCGCAGCACCAGCACTTTTTTGTCTTGGGCAAACTGGCGCGCCACGGCCTCCATGCCGTAGGTGCCGCTGCCGGGCACGATGGCCGAGGTGTGGGCACCATAGACTTCGCCCAGCATGCCCAAAATGTCTTGCATGGCGCCGACGAATTTTTTCGACATGTGGTTGAGCGCACGGTCGGTGTACACCACCGAAAACTCGAGCAGGCCATCGGGATCAACGTGGGGCAACAGTGCAGGCATGGGGAAGCTCCTGTGAAATCAGTAGGAAACAGAGCGCCATCCAACGGATTGGCGCAGGCGGGTTGGCCCAATGGTAAGCGTTTTCTGGCACCGGGCTTTCCCTGTCTTCTGCTGCTGGTCTGGCAGGATATATGCAGCAAGACATCCTGA
Organism: Allobrachymonas sp.; assembly: GCA_030538335.1. Lineage (GTDB taxonomy): Bacteria > Pseudomonadota > Gammaproteobacteria > Burkholderiales > Burkholderiaceae_C > Brachymonas. The sequence goes on from JAUNUE010000010.1 coordinate 4,704, forward strand.
TCCGGGCACAGGATTTGAGGGCGGCCTTGGAGGGGTGTATTTCAGCAGCTGGTTTGGGGCTCGTCTGAAATCGCCGGATTTTGTGCTACATATGGTGTTCAACGTTAGAATTTGCTACATGCGTGTGAAAACTTGGCTTTTTAGGGTTTTCTGCGCTCATGTAGACAGGTTGAACACTTGCTGCTTTTTTGTCCGATGGAGAACCCAACCATGCAATTGAATCTGCGTATGACTGCTACGGCGTCGGCTACCCTGGTCGCCGCTTTCCTGGCCGGCTGCAACAATGCCACGCCTCCTGCAAAAACCGCTGATGCGGCTGCCAGTGCTGCTGCGGGTGCCGCCAGCGCGGTCGCCACTGCTGCAAGCGCTGCTGCTTCTGCCGCTGGTGGCGGACAAGTCATCAAGATTGGCCTGCCTGGCCCGGTGACTGGCTCGGTCGCCCAGTATGGCGACATCGTGCGCACGGGCGCCCTGGCTGCGATCGATGCCATCAACAAGGCGGGCGGCGTCAATGGCGCCAAACTGGAAGGCGTGGTCTATGACGATGCTTGCGACCCCAAACAAGCCGTGGCTGTAGCCAACAAGATCGTCAACGACAAGGTGAAGTTCGTAGTGGGCCACGTCTGCTCGGGCGCCACCCAGGCCGCCAGCGACGTGTATGAGGATGAGGGCGTGCTGATGATCAGCCCCTCTGCCACCGCGCCCGAGATCACCACCCGCGGCCACAAGCTGGTATTCCGCACCATTGGTCTGGACAGCATGCAAGGCCCGGTGGCTGGCGAGTACATTGCCGCCCACTACAAAGGCAAGAATATTGCCGTACTGCATGACAAGCAGCAGTATGGCGAAGGCATTGCCTCCACCGTGAAAAAAACCGCCGAAGCGGCAGGCCAGAAAGTGGCCGTGTTCGATGCACTCAATGCAGGCGACAAGGACTTCGGGCCGCTGATCGCCAAACTCAAGCGGGCCAACATCGATTTCGTTTATTTCGGTGGCTACCACCCTGAAATGGGCCTGTTGATGCGTCAGGCCAGCCAGTCCGGGCTCAAGGTCCAGTTCATGGGGCCAGAGGGCGCTGGCAACACGGAGCTGTCGGCCATTGCTGGCGATGCCTCCGAAGGCATGCTGGTGACACTGCCGCGCGCGTTTGAGCAAGATCCCCAGAACAAGGCCATTGCCGACGAAATCCGCGCTACCAACAAAGACCCATCGGGCGCTTTCGTGATGCCGGCCTACGCGGCCGTGCAGGTGCTGAGCGAAGGCATCAAGAAGGTAGGTGCTGCAGAACCGGCAAAAGTGGCCGAGGTTTTGCGTACCAACGAGTTCAACACACCCATCGGCAATATCGGCTTTGACGACAAGGGTGATGTGACCAACTTCAGCTTCGTGGTTTACACCTGGCACAAGGACGGTTCCAAGACTCTCGTAAAATAAGTGTCTTCCTGAGCGCCGGCCCTCGCTGGGCCGGCGCTTTTTTTGACGCAATGCAAACCGCGGATACGCTGCGCGCCTTATCGCGCAGTTCGTCCGGCTTCTTTGTTTTGCCGCTTGTCCTGGCCGATTTTCGTTTCTTGATGGAAGCCCTGCACCATTACCTACAGCAGCTCGTCAACGGGTTGACCGTAGGCAGCACCTATGCCCTGATCGCCATTGGCTACACCATGGTGTACGGCATCATCG
>JAUNUE010000010.1:6393-19036 GCA_030538335.1 Allobrachymonas sp.
GTGTACATGATCGGCTCGTATGTGGCCTTCATCGTCATTACCCTGCTCATGGCCAGCGGTGTGGTCAGCGTGCCGCTGCTCGTGGTGGCTGCATTCATCGCGGCCATCGTCATTACCAGCGCCTACGGCTACAGCATCGAGCGCGTGGCTTACCGGCCCTTGCGCGGCAGCAACCGGCTGATCCCGCTGATTTCGGCCATCGGCATGTCTACCTTTTTGCAAAACGCCGTGCTGCTGGCACAGGATTCGCGCGAGAAGGCCATTCCCCAACTGGTCGAAGGCGGCGTGACTTTCGGTGCCGCAAGCGGCCCCGGCGTGATGATTTCGTACATGCAGCTCATTGTGTTCATCACCACAGTGGTGGTGATGGCGGCGCTGACCTGGTTCATTGCGCGTTCGCGCCTGGGCCGCGCCTGCCGCGCCTGTGCTGAAGACATCGGTATGGCACGTTTGCTGGGCATTGAATCCAATACCGTGATTGCGCTGACGTTTGTGATTGGTGGCGCTTTGGCCGCCGTGGCCTCGGTGTTGCTGGGTCTGCAATACGGCGTGATCAACCCGAGCATCGGTTTTCTTGCGGGTATCAAGGCTTTCACGGCGGCGGTGCTGGGCGGCATTGGCTCCATACCGGGCGCCATGCTGGGCGGCCTGCTGTTGGGCGTGGCCGAGGCATTAGGCGCTGATCTGGTGGGCGACCAGTACAAGGACGTGGTGGCCTTCAGCCTGTTGATTCTGGTGCTGATGTTCCGGCCCACGGGCATTCTGGGTCGGCCGGAGGTAGAAAAAGTATGAGCCACGCATTCAAGCGCGCTTTTTTTGCAGCCGCCATGCTGTTGCTGCTGTCGGTGCCCATTATGGGTTTGCGGCTGAAGACCGAAAACGTGGGTCTGGTGGTGCAAAACGCCGATGCCACCACCTGGTGGACCATTGGTGGGGCAGCCGCGCTGCTGTTTTTCTGGCAACTGCTGCGCGACCATGTGCCGCTGCCCGGCTTCCTGCAGGGCCGACCTGTTGTGGTTGCCAGCGATGCACCGCCGGGCGGTTGGCGCAGTTGGCTGACCAACGCCAGTTACCAATGGCGCATCCTCTATGCCCTGATGGCGCTGGGTTTGGTCTGGCCTTTCTTTGCCAGCCGGGGTGCGGTGGACATTGCCACGCTGATCCTGATCTACGCCATGCTCGGCATCGGGCTGAACATTGTGGTGGGCCTGGCCGGTTTGCTGGATTTGGGCTATGTGGGTTTTTATGCCGTGGGCGCTTACACCTATGGCTTGCTGGCCCAGCATTTCGGATTCGGTTTCTGGCAGGCCTTGCCGATTGCGGGCGCCATGGCGGCCTTGTTCGGCTTCCTGCTTGGTTTGCCGGTGCTGCGCCTGCGCGGCGACTACTTGGCCATCGTTACGTTGGGGTTTGGCGAAATCATCCGTTTGTGGCTGCGCAATGAAACCAATATCACGGGTGGCCCGAACGGCATTGGCTCCATCCCCAAACCGACCCTGTTCGGCCTGACGTTTGACCGCCGCGCGCCCGAAGGCATGCAGACCTTTCACGAATACTTCGGCATGGAATACGACCCTGCGCTCAAGGTAGTGGTGCTGTACGTGGTGGCCTTGTTGCTGGTATTTCTGGCCCTGCTCGTGGTCAACCGCCTCATCCGCATGCCGATCGGCCGCGCGTGGGAAGCCTTGCGCGAAGACGAAATTGCCTGCCGGGCGCTGGGGCTGAACCCCACCAACATCAAGCTCTCGGCCTTCACCATCGGTGCGGCATTCGCAGGTTTTGCCGGCAGCTTTTTTGCGGCGCGCCAGGGGCTGGTCACGCCCGAGTCGTTCACCTTCATCGAGTCGGCCATGATCCTGGCGATTGTGGTTTTGGGCGGCATGGGTTCGCAACTCGGCGTGATTGTGGCTGCTGCGGTCATGGTGCTGTTGCAGGAAATGCGCGGCTTTGCCGAATACCGCATGCTGGTGTTTGGTCTGGTCATGATCGTGATGATGGTGTGGCGCCCGCAGGGCCTGCTGCCCATGCAGCGGCCCAAACTGGAGATCAAGTCTTCATGAGCGCAACGGCCATGCTTGAGGTCAGTGACCTGTCGATGCGCTTTGGCGGCCTGCTGGCTGTGGATGGCGTGTCGCTGCAAGTGCAGCCCGGGCAGGTGGTGTCGATCATCGGCCCCAACGGCGCGGGCAAGACCACGGTGTTCAACTGCCTGACCGGTTTTTACCGCCCCTCGGGGGGGCAGATCCTGTTCAAGGGTGAGCCGGTGCAAGGCCTGCCCGGCCACCTGATTGCCCGGCGCGGCGTGGTGCGCACCTTCCAGAACGTGCGCCTGTTCCGCGACATGACGGCCGTCGAGAACATGCTCGTGGCCCAGCATCGGCACCTCAACACCCACCTGTTGGGTGGTTTGTTCAAGTCGGCAGCCTTCCGCCGCAGCGAAAAAGCGGCGCTCGACTTTGCCTGCCAGTGGCTGGAGCGGGTGGGCCTGTCGGACATTGCCAACCGCCCCGCAGGCACGCTGGCCTACGGCCAGCAACGGCGGCTGGAAATTGCCCGCTGCATGATGACACGGCCCACGCTGCTCATGCTCGATGAACCCGCGGCAGGCTTGAACCCGCGCGAAACCGAAGAACTCGAAATCTTGCTGGGCGACCTGCGCCGCGAGCACGAGATCACGGTGCTGCTGATCGAACACGATATGCGCCTGGTGATGAGCGTTTCTGACCATATTTATGTGATCAACCAGGGGCGGCCTTTGGCCGACGGCACGCCTGAGCAGGTGCGCACGCACCCTGAAGTGATCAAGGCTTATCTGGGGGAAGTATGAGCGAAGCCTCCACACTCCCGACACCCGTTGCAGCAGAATCTGCACCGGCCACGGCTGCGCCCATGCTGCGCTTTGAAAACGTCAGCGCCTTCTACGGCAAGATCCAGGCCTTGCACAACGTGAGCCTCACGGTGCAGCGTGGCGAAATCGTCACGCTGATCGGCGCCAACGGTGCGGGCAAATCCACACTGCTGATGACGCTGTGCGGCGACCCGTGCGCGGCCAGCGGCTCCATCGTGTTTGAGGACGAGGCCTTGGTGGGCCAGCCCACGCCCGCCATCATGCGCCGGGGCATTGCCATTGCCCCCGAAGGGCGGCGTGTGTTTGCCCGTCTCACGGTGGAAGAAAACCTTGCCATGGGCGCGTTTTTCAACAGCGCCGAAGAACGCCAGCAACAGATGGAGCACGTGCTCGAACTGTTCCCGCGCCTGAAAGAACGCTTTACCCAGCGCGCAGGCACCATGTCGGGCGGCGAACAGCAAATGCTGTCGATCGGCCGGGCGTTGATGAGCCGCCCGCGCCTGCTGTTGCTCGACGAGCCTTCGCTGGGGCTGGCGCCGATCATCATCGCGCGCATTTTCGAAACCATTGAACAGTTGCGCCGCGAAGGCGTGACCATCTTCCTGGTCGAGCAAAACGCCAACCAGGCGCTCAAGCTGGCTGACCGCGGCTATGTGCTTGAAAATGGCCGCATCACCATGCAGGATACGGGCGCCGCCTTGCTCGCCGACCCGCGCGTGCGCGAGGCGTATCTGGGCGGCTGAGGCCAGACCCCAGGCGCCAGTAAGGAATGGGTGCGGTGCCATAATCGCACAGGTTTGCAGCAGTATTGTGCTTCTGAATGGGAACACCGATCCATGACTCCCCCCGATACCACGCTGCAAACGCAGCTTGAGGCGCTCACCCAAGAGCGGTTGGCCGGCATGCGCCGCGGCCTCGAAAAAGAAAGCCTGCGCGTGCAGCCCAATGGCAAGCTCGCGCTCACCCCGCATCCGCAGGCGCTGGGCTCGCCGCTCACGCATCCCCACATCACCACCGATTACAGCGAATCGCAAGTGGAGCTGGTTACCGGCGTGCACGCCAGCGCCGAAGACTGCCTGGCGGAACTCACCCTGATCCACCAGGCCGTGTACCGTGAAATGGCGGCCTTGGGCGACGAGATGCTGTGGGTGTGCAGCATGCCGTGCGGCCTGCCGACCGATGAAACCATTCCGCTGGGCATGTATGGCACGTCCAATGTGGGGCGCGCCAAAAGCGTCTACCGCATGGGGCTGGGGCACCGCTACGGGCGGCGCATGCAGACCATTTCGGGCATCCACTACAACTGGTCTTTGCCCGATGTGACGAGCGAGCAGTACTTCGGCCTGATCCGCAACTTTCGCCGCCATGCATTTTTGCTGCTGTACCTGTTTGGTGCATCGCCTGCCGTGTGCGGTACTTTTGTCGAAGGGCGCGAGCATGGCCTGCAGCCCTTTGGCGCAGGCGCCATGCACCTGCCCTATGCCACTTCGTTGCGCATGGGGCGGCTCGGCTACAAAAGCGATGCACAGGCGTCGCTGGCGGTGAGCTACAACAGCCTGGAGGGCTATGCGGCCTCGCTGTACGAGGCATTGACCGTGCCGTACCCGGCCTACGAAGCCATCGGCGTGCGCAACCCTGGCGGCGACTACAACCAGTTGTCCACCGCGCTGCTGCAGATCGAAAACGAGTTCTACAGCACCATCCGCCCCAAGCGCGTGATCCAGCGTGGCGAGCGTCCATTGCATGCGCTGCGCGAACGTGGCGTGCAGTATGTGGAAGTGCGCCTGATGGATTTGAACCCCTTCATCGACGTTGGCATCGATGCCGTGACCATGCGCTTTCTCGATGTCTTCCTGCTGCACGCCCTGCTCACACCCAGCCCGCCCGATACGCGCGAAGAAATTGAAACCATCAGCCAGAACCAGCACCTGGTCGCCAGCCAGGGGCGCGAGCCGGGGTTGGTGTTGCAACGCCAGGGCAAGCCCCTGGCATTGCTTGACTGGTCGCACGACATACTCAACGGCATGGAGGCTGTGGCCCGACGCCTCGACATGCTCGGCGGTGGAGGCGACCATATGGCTGCCGTTGCCATGGGGCGCGAGCGGCTGCAGCAACCCGCCTTGTTGCCATCGGCGCAGGTGCTCGAAGGCATGCACGCGCATGGCGATTCCTACGTGGGCTTTGGCAAGGCGCGCTCGTTGCAGGCACAGCAGGCGCTGAAAAATTTGCCATTTACGGCTGAACAACAGGCGCGCTTCCACCAGATGGCGCAGGACTCGGTAACTGAGCAGCAAGCCATCGAGGCCAGCGACACCATGCCGTTTGAAGAGTTCCGGCAGCAATATGTGTCGGTTGACCACCTGTCGTTCTGCTTCAAGGATTGCGCGCACGCGCAGTGACGGGGTGGTTTTTTCTCAGGTGCTTTTGCGCAGGAGAAAAGTCGCCGTTATCGCAAGCCGCCATTCCCCGTCATTGCGAGCCGCCGTCAAGGCGGCGTGGCAATCTGTCCATACAGAGCGGGGTGGTGCCTACACAGGGGGAGTGCCTGCCCAACAGATTGCCGCGTCGCGCTGTGCGCTCCTCGCAATGACGCCTGTTGTTGTTTGAAAACTGTCATCCGGGCTGCCATTGACTATTCCTCGTCATTGCGAGCCACCATTCTCTATTCCCTGTTTCCCGTCATTGCGAGTCGCCGTCAGGCGGCGTGGCAATCTGTTCACATAGGGCGGGTGCTTTGTCCAACAGATTGGCGCGTCGCGGCTCTTGCAATGGCAGGTATTGGCGCGCCCGACAGCGCATTTTTATTCTTCCAGCCGCTGCGACTGCAACGGCGCGGGCATTTTCGGGTCGCCCTGCTGGCGTCTGCGGAACAGGGCGGCGCGCGCCAGCAGCATATTGGTGATGGGCACGGTAATGGCCAGCAGGATGATGATGAGCCAGGTGCTCAAGGCCAGGTGCCGGTGCAGGGCCGAAAAATACACAACGGCGGCGAGGCTGGTGCACCAGGCTGCGCCCGAGGTGACGATGGCCGGAGGATGCATGCGCAAAAAATAGTCGCGCAACTGGCTCAGGCCCCAGCCCGCGAGCAGGGCCAGCAGGCCGCTGATGACCAGCAGCACGGCGACGATGCATTGTGCCCACAAGGGCGCGGCGGGCACGGTCATTCGATCACCTCGCCACGCAGCAGGAACTTGCCCATGGCCGCAGAACTCACAAAGCTGGTCAGCGCAATCAGCAGTGCCGCTTCAAAATACATGGCACTGCCGTTGCGGATGCCCAAGGTGAGGGCGGTCAGCATGCCCAGTACGTACATGAAGTCGAGCGCCAGCACGCGGTCTTGTGCAGCCGGGCCGCGGATCAGCAGCCACAGGGCGGGCAGGGAAGCCAAGCCGTAGCACACCAGCGCAAAGGTGAGCGCAAGCTGCAGCCAGGAACTGGTGAGAAAAGGCGTCATGATTGGTAGATCTCCAGCAAGGGGGCCTCGTACCGGGTCTTGTAGTCGGCGATGAAGGCGGCCTCGTCTTTCAGGTTCCACACATGCAGCATCACCGCGCTGCTGTCGCGCGCCAGCTCGCACCACACGGTGCCGGGCACGATGGTGGTGATGATGGCCAGTGCTGCCAGGCCGCTGGGGTCGCGCAGATCGAGTGGAATGGTCACAAAAGCATCGTGGGGCGGGCGCTGGCGCACGCGCAGCAAATCCAGCGCCACAGTGATATTGGATACGACCACATCACGCCCCACCAGAAAAATCAGCCGCACGATGCGCAAGGGATGGCGGATGCGCGGGCGTTGCGGGCGCAAACCGGCAAACAGCAAGGGCAGCAGCCAGCCCAGCAAGAGCGCAAGCAACACATGGCCAGCCGAAACCGACTCGTTGAGCAGCAGCCACATGGCAACCAGGCTGGCCGAGAGCAGGGGGGCGGGCAGCAGCTTGCGCATCATGGCTGTGCTCCTGAAGCGGCGGGGTGCGGATTGGGCGCGGGCAGCGGACTCGACGTAGGCCCCGGTTTGACCGAGGCTGCCACCACCGCATGGACGTAGGCGTAGGGCGCATGCAACTGGAAGGCCGTGCGCTCGGTATAGCGCAGCACCGGCTGGGCGCGCACCACCATCAGCAGGCACAGGCCCAGCAGCATGCCAATCGGCACGACTTCAATCACTTTCAACTTTGGGGCCGGTCGGCCGCGGGGTGCCCAGAAAAAGCGGATGCCCACACGCGAAAAGGCAATGGTGGCCAGCAGGCCGGAAATGAGGAACAGCGCCAGCAGCACCCAGACCGCAGGCCGCAATTCGCCGCTGTAGATGCCGATGCCGTTGGGGTTGAGCAAGGTCGTCATCATGGTGATCTTGCCGATAAAGCCCGACAGCGGCGGCAGGCCCGCGATCAGCAGCGCGCACAGCACGAAGGCCATGCCCAGCACGGCCAGTGCGGCGGGAATAGGCTGGCCGAACAAGGGCTCTTCGCTTTCGTCGAGGTTGATGTCGGGATCGGAGGCCGTTGGCTCAGGCACGAAAGGTTGCAGCCCCATGCCGAAGAGGATGGTGGGGACTTTTTCTTCTTCCTGCCGCGAGCGCGCCACGAGGTCAGTCACGAGGAACAGTGCGCACAGTGCCAGCGTGGAACTCATCAGGTAGTACAGCGCGCCGCCCGTAAGGCGGGCATGGCCGAAGCCGAATACGGCCAGCAGCGTGCCCGACGACACCAGTACCGAAAACCCCGCCAAGCGCCCGAGGTTTTGCGAAGCCAGCATGCCGATGCTGCCAAAACCTACGGTCAATATGCCGCCCCAGACCAGCACCTCAGTGCCGAACATTTCAGAACCCGTGGCGCTGGGTGGAAACAGCAGCGTCCACAAGCGCAAGATGGCGTACAGGCCGACCTTGGTCATCACGGTGAACAGGGCCGCCACCGGCGGGCTGGCCGTGCCGTAGGCAGGGGCCAGCCAGAAGTTGAGCGGCCAGACGGCTGCCTTGGCAAGAAAGGCCATGGCCAGCAATGCTGCGCCTGCGTGCAACAGGCCGCGGTCATAGTCGGGCACCTGGGTGATTTTGGTGGCCATGTCGGCCATCTTGAGCGTGCCCGTCACGCCGAACAGAACCGATGCGCCGAGCAGGAACAGGCTCGATGCCAGCAGGTTGATGGCGACGTAGTGCAAGGCCGCACGCACCCGCGGCCAGCCCGTGCCGTGCAGCAACAGGCCGTAGGATGCCGTGAGCATGATCTCGAAAAAAACGAACAGGTTGAACAGGTCGGCGGTGAGGAAAGCACCGTTGACGCCCATCAACTGCAACTGGAACAGTGAGTGGAAATGCACGCCCGCGCGGTGCCAACCGGCACGCGCGAACAACTGTGCGGCCAGCCCCACCACGGCGGTAATGAGCAGCATCATCGCGGTCAGGCGGTCAGCCGCCAGGGCAATGCCAAACGGCACCTGCCAGTTGCCGGGCAAATACACGCCCACAGCCGCCGTGTTGTCGTCGCGCACCCAGAGCACCAGCAGCACTGCCGCCACCAGGCCGACCAGACACGAGAGCATGCTGATCACACCCTTGACGGGAACCGCCCGCTCACCCAGCAGCAACATGCCGGCGGCAGTAAGCATGGGCAGCAGGATGGGCACCAGCAGCAGGTGCGGCATCACGGTGTCAAGCCAGGCGCTCACGCTTCGTCCTCCACGCCATCCACGTGGTCGGTGTCTGACAGGCCGCGTGCCGCCATCAGCAGCACGAGGAACAGGGCGGTGGTGGCAAAGCCGATCACGATGGCGGTGAGCACCAGCGCCTGCGGCATCGGGTCGGTGTAGTTTTCGAGCGTGGGCTTGAGCCAGCGCAGCAACACGGGTTCACGCGCAATGTTGAGGTTGCCCGAGACGAAGATGAACAGGTTGACTGCATACGACAGCAGCGACAGGCCGATGATGACCTGGAAGGTGCGCGGCCGCAGCACCAGCCAGGTGCCTGATGCAGCGAGCACGCCGATGGCAATGGCCATGATGATTTCCATTTAGCTGTTCTCCTCTGCAATTTGTTCTGCGGCCTGCGCCACCGATTCGGAGGTAGCGCCTTCTTCGCGCACGGGCTTGCGCTGGCGGCGAATCGACTGGTGCGCCATGGCTGTGAGAATCAGCAAGACAGCGCCCACCACCACGGCAAACACGCCCACATCAAAGAAAGTGGCGCTGGCAAAGTGGATTTCGCCGATCAGTGGCAAAGTGAAGTGCGCGGTGTGCGTGGTCATGAACGGGTAGCCAAACATCAGCGATACCAGGCCGGTAATGCCCGCAATCAGCAGGCCCCAGGCGATCCAGCGGCGCAGTTCCAGCGCAAAATGCGTTTCCACCCACTGCGTGCCCGCCACCATGTATTGCGCAATCAGGGCAATCGAAAGCACGAGTCCGGCCACGAAACCGCCGCCCGGCGCGTTGTGCCCGCGCAGGAACAGGTGCACGGCCACCAGCGCCATCACCGGCAGCAACAGACGCACCAGCACGGCAGGCACCATCAGGTAGCCGGTGGCGGTATCTTCGGTGGTGCGCGGGTGCGACAGGTCAATCAGCAAATCATCGGGGATGGCGCGTTGCTGGTGCGGGGCGTCCATGCTTTCCAGCGGCGGACGGAAGCGCCGCAGCAGCGCGTACACGGTGAGCGCGACCACGCCCAGCACGGTGATTTCGCCCATGGTGTCAAAACCGCGGAAGTCCACCAGCATCACGTTGACGACGTTGGTGCCGCCGCCTTCGGGCAGGGCGCGTTCGAGGAAGAAGCCTGAAATGCTCTGTGGTGTTTGCTGGCGCGTCATGAGTGCATACGACAGCGCCGCCATGCCGACGCCGATGGCCACCGACAGCACCAGATCGCGGGCACGCCGCAACCGGGTCGTGAGCGGCCAGACGTCTTGCATGGGCTTGCGTTTGGGCAACCAGCGCAGGCCCAGCAGGAACAGCAAGGTGGTCATGACTTCGACCGTGAGCTGTGTGAGCGCCAGATCAGGCGCAGAGAACCAGACAAAAGTCATGACGGTGGCCAGCCCCGCGCCACTGAGCAGAATCTGCCCGGCAAAGCGGTGGTATTTGGTTTGCCAGCCCGCAGCAATGGCGCAGGCAGCGCCCGCCACCCATACCAGGGCAAATTCCCAACTGGCTTCCACACGGGGGCGATCACCCCAACTCAGGCCGGTGCGCCACAACGAAGCCGTGGCCACGGCCAGGCTGGCAAACAGGAACAGGAAGATTTGCGGCTGCAGGCGGTGGGTATACACGCGCTTGTGCAGCCAGCGTGCCGCCCATGAGGACCAGGCCAGCACGCGGTTGAAGGCTTGCCTGCCATCGACCCGCAAGGACAGGGGCAGCAGCGATTGCTGCCGTTCGGCCGCCAGCACCCGCCGCATCAACAAATACACCCCTACGCCCCCCGACATGGCCAGCAGGCTCATCACCAGCGGCTTGTTGAAGCCGTGCCATACCGCCAGGCTGTAGGCCGGCATGATGTTGTCAACCACCGGGCGGGCGGCCAGTGCCAGCATGGGGCCAACGACCCATTCAGGCGCCATGCCCACGGCCAGGCACAGCACCACCAGCGCTTCAACGGGCAGACGCATCCAGCGCACGGGTTCGTGCGGTTCGCGCGGCAAGTCTTCCGCAGGCGGACCGAGGAACACATCCACCGTGAAACGCAAGGAGTAAGCGGTGGCAAACATCGACGCCACCAGCGCCAGCAGCGGCAGCACAATCTCCACCCAGCGCTGCGATTGCAGGTACACGGTTTCGGCAAAGAACATTTCTTTTGACAGAAAACCGTTGAGCAGCGGCACGCCCGCCATGGCGGCGCTGGCCACAAACGCCAGCGTGGCGGTGATGGGCATGGAACGCCTCAGGCCCGAGAGGCGGCGCACATCGCGCGTACCGGTTTCGTGGTCGACAATGCCTGCCGCCATGAACAGCGAGGCCTTGAAGGTGGCGTGGTTGAGGATGTGGAACACGGCAGCCACCGCGGCCAGGCGGCTGTTCATGCCCAGCAGCAGGGTGATCAGCCCGAGGTGGCTGATGGTGGAATAGGCGAGCAACCCTTTGAGATCGACCTGGAACATCGCCATGTAAGCGCCCAGCACCAGCGTGATGAGGCCCAGGCTGCCGACGATCCAGAACCACTCCTGCGTGCCCGACAGCACCGGCCACAGCCGCGCCAGCAAGAACACACCAGCCTTGACCATGGTGGCGGAATGCAGGTAGCTCGATACCGGCGTGGGTGCAGCCATGGCGTGCGGCAGCCAGAAATGGAACGGGAACTGCGCGCTTTTGGTCAGTGCGCCCAGCAGCATCAGCACCAGCGCGGGCCGGTACAGCGCATGGGCGCGCACATGGTTGCCTGCCTGCAGCACCACGTCCAGGTCGTAGCTGCCGATCATGTGGCCCAGCAGGATTACGCCGCCGAGCATGGCCAGGCCGCCCGCCCCGGTGACGGTCAGCGCCATGCGCGCGCCGCGCCGCGCGTCCTTGCGGTGGTGCCAGTAGCCGATCAGCATGAAGGAGAACAGGCTGGTCAGCTCCCAGAAAAAGACAAGCTGCAGCAGGTTGCCTGCCGTAACCACGCCGAGCATGGCGCCCATGAAGGCCAGGAAGAACGAGAAGAAGCGCGGCACCGGGTCTTCGCGCGACATGTAGTAGCGTGCGTAGATCGTGACCAGCAGGCCGATGCCCGTGACCAGCAAGGCGAACATCCAGGCAAAGCCGTCAAGCCGCAGGATGAAGTTCAGGCCCATTTCGGGCAACCAGCGTTGCTCGAAGCGCAGCACGGCACCCGCCTGCAGCTCGGGGTAGGCCCAGCCGACAAGCAAGAGACAGGCGAACGTCACCACCGCCGCCAGGGTGGCGGCAGCGTTACGGGCATGGATGGGCAGCAAGGCTGCCACGGCACTGCCAAAGAATGGCAACGCCAGCAGGATCAACAAGGTCATGCGTGCGTTGTTGGATGCGTGACCGCATCCGGCAGGGGAAAGAAGGGCGATTAACCGTTCTGCAAATGCGCTCCGCGCAGGGAGGCAAGGCAGATGGCTGTTACGGGAATTGTAGGGCTATTTTCCTGATGGATGGCGCAGGGGTCAAAGTTATTGACGCCAGCGCAAGGTGCTGCTGGCCCGCTCACGGATATGCGTGACACCCGAAGCCAGCCGGCGCAGGCGTCCGGCGCGGCGCACGGCGGCTTTCAAAAAGGCCATCATCAAGGGGCCGCTGTCGAGAATGCTGCGCGCCGTATCGCGTCCGCCAGGATGGAACTCGGGGTGCCATTGCACGCCCACCACAAAGGGCATGTCGGGGTGACGGATGGCTTCGGGCACGCCGTCGATGGGGCTGAGCGCTTCGATCATCAAGCCCTGGCCCAGGCGATCGACACACTGGTGGTGCAGGCTGGTCACGCGTTGCGGTTGGGAGCCGTACAGTTGCTCGAACAGGGAGCCTTGCAGAAAGCGCACCTCGTGCGTCAACTGGTCGTAGCTGTCGAGATCCTGGTGCGCAATCGCGTTGGGCCACTGCGTGGGGATGTCTTGCACCAGCGTGCCACCGAAAAAGACATTGAGCAGTTGCGCGCCCCGGCAGATGCCCAACACCGGTTTGCCCGCATGGATGAAGCCGCGCAGCAGTTCCATTTCGTAGCGGTCGCGCAGCGGGTCGTTGTCGGCGCTGTGGGTCCACGGTTCGGCCCCATACAGTTGGGGCGCAATGTCGACGCCGCCCTGCAGCACCAGGCCATCGAGGTTTTCCACCAGGTCATCGAGCGGCGGATGGCGGCGCATGG
>JAUNUE010000264.1 GCA_030538335.1 Allobrachymonas sp.
CTCGCGACCTCAACCTTGGCAAGGTTGCGCTCTACCAACTGAGCTATTCCCGCGAAAGGTGGAATTATAGGCAGGATTCGTGTCTGTTTCGATCTGCCCGCATTATTTTTTCATCACGGTTGCGTATTTCACGGTGCGCAGAGAGCCATGCTGCACTGCACAGTATGGGACAATGAACCCGTCACAACAACTCTTGGGCAAGGGCATCGCGGTGAGGGAAGTCGCTGGTAGTTTGGATATGCCATCAGGGATTTGGCCGATGCTCCCATCGGGCCAGAGTTGGCGGGCGGCGTATCTTTTGCCCCTCTGTGGTAAATCGGCACACAACGCGGCAACACCCGACTCAGGAGGGCTGCCATGAACGCCCTGCCGAACCCGGATACTCCCCATGGTTGCATCACCCAGGTCAAGGGCATTGAACTGGGGCACCACACCCATGCCCAGCGCCCCACCGGTTGCAGCGTAGTCATTGCCCGCGAGGGCGCAATGGCTGCGGTGGATGTGCGCGGCGCTGCACCCGGCACAAGAGAAACCGATTTGCTGCGCTGCGGCAACCTGGTCGAACAGGTGCATGCGGTGCTGCTGACGGGCGGCAGCGCCTGGGGCTTGGCCGCAGCCGATGGTGTGGTGCAATGGCTGGAAGAACAAGGCGTGGGTCTGGATACCGGCTACGGCAAACTGCCGCTGGTGCCCGCGGCTGTGCTGTTTGATTTGTCGGTGGGCGATGCCCGCATCCGCCCCGATGCCACCTGCGGCTACCAGGCGTGCGCCAATGCCAGCAAGCACCCTGCTCCACAAGCAGGCAATATCGGAGCAGGTGCCGGTGCAACCGTGGGCAAACTTTACGGCCCCGCATGCGCCATGAAAGGGGGCATCGGCAGCGCCAGCATCACGGTGCAAGGCATTACCGTTGGCGCGGTTGTGGCCTGCAATGCCGTAGGCGATATCGTGGATCCGGCCACAGGTCAACTGCTGGCGGGCGCACGCATATCGCCTGATGCGCTTGAGCTGCGCAACACCGCAACCCGCTTGTTGCAAGGCCAGGCGCCTAGCTTTGCCCTGCCCGGCACCAACACCACCATTGGCGTGATCGCGACTGATGCTGCGCTGACACGCCCTCAACTCGAACGTCTTGCCATTGCGGGGCACGACGGGCTGGCACGCTGCATTAATCCAGCGCATACGCAACTCGACGGCGACACGCTGTTTGCGCTGGCTACCGGACAAAGCATCGCGCAGGCACTTGACATGGTCACGCTGGCAGCCATGGCGGCGCATGCTGTGCAAATGGCCGTCTTGCATGCCATTGAACAAGCCACCTCGATACGGTTGCTCGAATTGTTGCTGCCCGCATACGCCGATCTTGCCAACCATCCACGGGGCGCATCATGACAGATGCATCGGCCTCTTCTTCATGGTTGATTGCGGGTGCGGGCATCGGCGGCTTGGCTGCGGCTTGCGCCTTGGCGCAACGCGGCGAAGCCGTAACCGTGCTTGAACGAGAACCGGAACTCAAGGAATTTGGCGCCGGCATCCAGCTCGGCCCCAATGCAGTGAGGGTATTGCAATCACTGGGAGTGATGCAAGCCTATGAGGAGGTGGCCTGTTTTCCGGAAAAACTGCAAGTGCGCGATGGCATGCATACGCAACTGCTGGGAGAACTAAATTTCAGGCCAGACTTCCTTGCCCGCTATTCAGCACCCTACTCCACTGTTCACCGGGCCGATTTGCAGCGCATCCTGTATGAACATGCGCAGCAGCTTGGCATCGCCCCCCAATTCAACAGCCGGGTTACGGGCTATATCGCCCATGGCAGCGGTGTCGATGTAGCCATCGAGACAAGCCATGCAGGTGGGCTTTCCAGCCACACCTTGTCCGCACAAGCGCTGATCGGTGCCGACGGACTCTGGAGCCAGGTGCGCAAGCAACTGCTGCCCGACGAGGTTGCCCCGCGCTACAGCGGCATACTTGCGTACCGTGCCCTGGTGCCGCAGCACGATTTGCCCCAAGCATTGCGCAGCCAGCACATCACCCTGTGGCTGGCGCCGCATTGGCACGCCGTGCATTACCCCGTTTGCGCAGGGGAGTATCTCAACGTGGTCATTCTTGTAGAAGGGCCGCAGCCCCAGGATTTGACCCATTGGGATCACACCGCCAACGCCGCTGACCTGAATGCGGCCTTGACAACCGCATGCCCCGCTGTTCGCGATCTGGTGGCAAATATCGGGCATTGGC
>JAUNUE010000011.1 GCA_030538335.1 Allobrachymonas sp.
GCATCAGATACTGTTTGCAGCAAAGCGCTGTAATGACCAGTAGCCTGCAGCAGCAAATCACAGACTTCACGTACCGCTCCGGCACCGCCTGCGCGCTGGCTCACGTAGTCGGCCTGCGCCAGCACTTCGGCGTGGGCGTTGGGCGGTGCGGCAGCGAAGGCAGCATGGGCGAGCAAGGGCAGGTCGGGCCAGTCGTCGCCCATGGCCGCGGCTTGCGGCCAGTTGAGTTGCAGTTCAGCGAGGATTTTTTCGGCGGCAGGTAATTTGTTCTCGGTGCCGTAAGCGGCGTGTACTACTCCTAAGGCTTGCAGGCGCTTGCGCAAGGCGGCGCTGTCGCGCCCTGTGACCACGGCAGGGGTGATGCCCGCTTGCTGCAACAGCTTCAGGCCATGACCGTCGAGCGTATGGAAGCGTTTGAGCGTTTCGCCGGCCTCGCTGTAGTACAGGCCGCCGTCGGTGAGCACACCGTCCACATCAAAAAATACCACGCGCACATTGCGTGCGCGTTGCAGCAATTCGGGCGTGAACGGTGGAGCCTGGGGGAAGGCAGGAGCCGTCATGTCAGATCACCTTGGCGCGCATCAGGTCGTGCGTATTCAGTGCGCCCACCAGCCGCCCTTCGCCATCGACCACGGGCAGGCTGTTGATGCGGTGCTCTTCCATCAGCCGGGCGGCGTCGGCGGCCAGTGCATCGGGGCGAATGCTGCGCGGCGCTGCGTGCATCAGCGCAGAGGCGGTTTGCGTGCGCAGGTCGGCGCCGCTTTCCAGCAAGCGACGCAGGTCGCCATCGGTAAAGATGCCGAGCAACTGGCCTTTGCCGTCTACCACCATCGTGGCACCCAGGCCCTTGCTGCTCATCTCGCGCATCACGGTGCCGAAATCGGCCTCGGGCGCCACGGCAGGCGCGGCATTGCCCGCGCGCATCACATCGGCCACGGTGGTGAGCAACTTGCGCCCCAACGCGCCGCCGGGGTGCGAGCGCGCAAAGTCTTCGGCCTTGAAGCCGCGCGCATCGAGCAGGGCCACGGCCAACGCATCGCCCAGCGCCATCTGCACCGTGGTGCTGGCCGTGGGAGCGAGGTTGAGTGGGCAGGCTTCTTTTTCCACGCTGCTGTCAAGCACGATGTCGGCGTGCTGGCCAAGGCTGGATTTGGGGTTGCCGGTAATGGCAATCAAGGGGATGCTCTGGCGTTTGAGCACGGGCAGGATGCGCGCCAGCTCTTCGCTTTCGCCGCTGTTGCTGATGGCCAGCACCACGTCGGCATCGGTCACCATGCCCAGGTCGCCATGCCCGGCTTCGGCCGGATGCACAAAAAATGCCGGGGTGCCGGTGGAGGCCAGGGTGGCCGCGATCTTGTGCCCCACGTGGCCGCTTTTGCCCATGCCCATGACGACGACGCGGCCGCGGGCGGTCAACATGGTGCGCACGGCCTGCACAAAGGATGCGTTCTCCGCTTGTGCATGCGACAAGCGCAGGCCTGTGTTGTGCAGAGCCTGCGCTTCGATGGCAAAAGTTTCTTGCGCCAGTTGCAGCGCACGGTCGGGGGAAAAGCTCATCCCCCGATTGTAGGCATGGCGGGCGCAGTGCGTGGTTTTATCTGCGCACGGGGGCACAGTCTTTGCGGATGATTTCATCCGCGCCCGCTTTGCTGCGGGTGAGGAAGCCAGCGCCCGCACGCGCCATGTTCGTGCCCTGGTTGTCCACGCGCCAGCGGTAGCCACCGCCGGTGAAGACATGGGTTTCTGCATCGCTTTGTTGGTTGTCGAGCTTCATCGCCAACGTCTGGTCGCCCACTTCGATTTCTGCGCCTGCGGCAGCTTCGCCGAAGTGGTAGCGGGCTTCCATTTGTTTGCCACTGGCGCAGCGGTAGGAAATCCACGGGGCGTGCAGTAGCTCGGCATCAAAGCCCGTGGCGTTTTTTGTTGCTGCCGGGCGGCTGGGGGCGGTTGCCGTGCCTTTGCCGGTGATCGAGATGACCATGGCATAGGGACGTGCCTGGTTGCCCTTGCGGGCGCCATTGCGGGTTTGCAGCACGCGCACCTCGTAAGGGCCGGTATAAGGCAGCACCTGGTCCTGCGGCGAGAGGAAATCAGCGGCCTCTTTGCCCAGGTAGCGGATGGAAAGATCCAGATCGGGGTGGCTTTCGCCCAAATCCACATTCAGCACCTGGCCCTTTTGGGCGTAAAAGCGGTAGTTGTGGTAGGCCAAACCACGGATCTGCCCCTGGTAGGTGGCGTCGGTCGTACCGCGTTTGAAGCGCACATCCACGTTTTTGGCCGCGCCCGGATCGTAGGCGGAAGCGGCTATAGGGGCCAAAGGCAGGCTCAGCGCAAGCGCCAAGGCAAAAGCGGAACTTTTTCTCATATATATTCCTTTAAAAAGATGAGGAGGGCACGATCATGCCCTTTTTCCGGTGGCAAAAGTGTGACTTATCGCAAATTTTGCAACCTGTCTTGCGGTGCAGGCTTACCCACGCGCACCAAAAATGGCCGAGCCGACGCGTACCATCGTGCTGCCTGCTGCAATGGCCAGTTCCAGGTCGTGGCTCATGCCCATCGAAAGGGTGTTCCATTGCGGCAGGGCAAGCTGGGCGCCCAGGTCGTCGAACAGGGTGCGGGTGGCGCGGTGCACGGCGAGCGTTTGCTGCGGGTCGTCATACGGCTCGGGAATACTCATGAGCCCGCGCAACTGCAAGTGGGGTAGCTTGCACACGGCTTGCGCCAGCTCCAGCGCCTGCTCGGGCGCAATGCCTGATTTGTTGGCGCCGCCGTCCATATTGACCTGCAGGCAGATCTGCAATGGGGGCAGATCTGGCGGGCGCTGGCGGCTCAGGCGTTCGGCAATGTCCAGGCGGCTCAGGCTGTGCAGCCAGTCAAAGTGAGCCGCCACTTGCGCGGTTTTGCGGCTTTGCAGCGGGCCGATACAGTGCCATTCCAGGTCTGTATAGCCCTGTTCGCGCAGGGTCTCGATTTTGGCGACACCTTCCTGCACATAGTTCTCGCCAAAAGCCCGTTGACCGGCTGCTGCTGCCTGGGCAACCGCCTCTGCCGGGAAGGTTTTGGACACCGCCAGCAGGCGCACCGCATCGGGCGCACGCCCTGCCTGCGCAGTGGCTTGGGCGATGCGCTGTTGTACTTGTGCCAGCGCAAGGGGCAAATTATCGGGAATGAGTGGCAAAGTAGTCATTAATGGCAAGACAATAGTGCTGTTGTCTTGTTAATATGTCACATTCTGCAGAGGCCGCCTGCCGGTAAAAATGGCAGGCGCTTCGAGTGTGTAATTGGAAGGAAACGGCGCGTGGATATTACCCAACTTCTGGCCTTCAGTGTCAAGAACAAGGCTTCGGACTTGCATCTCTCCTCGGGCCTGCCGCCCATGCTGCGTGTACACGGCGACGTCAAGCGCATCAACGTGCCGGCGATGGAGCACAAGGAGGTGCACGCCATGGTGTACGACATCATGAGCGACACCCAGCGCAAGCAGTTCGAAGAAGATTTTGAGTGCGACTTCTCTTTTGAAATCAAGGATTTGGCGCGTTTTCGCGTCAACGCGTTCAACCAAAAACGTGGTGCGGCGGCGGTGTTCCGTACCATTCCGAGCAAGGTGCTGACGCTGGAGCAATTGAATGCGCCCAAGATTTTTGGTGAACTGGCCTTGAAGCCACGCGGCTTGGTGCTGGTGACCGGCCCCACGGGCTCGGGCAAGTCCACCACGCTGGCCGCGATGATCGACTATTTGAACGATACCGAACACGGCCACATCCTCACGGTCGAAGACCCGATCGAATTTGTGCATGAGTCGAAAAAATGCCTGGTCAACCAGCGCGAAGTGGGGCCGATGACGCACAGCTTCTCCAACGCCTTGCGTTCTGCCTTGCGTGAAGACCCCGACTGCATTCTGGTGGGCGAAATGCGTGACCTGGAGACCATCCGCCTGGCGATGACGGCGGCTGAAACGGGCCACCTGGTGTTTGGCACGCTGCACACGTCCAGCGCGGCCAAAACGGTGGACCGTATCATCGACGTGTTCCCGGCCGAAGAAAAGGAAATGGTGCGCGCCATGCTGTCAGAATCGCTGGTGGCCGTGATTTCGCAAACCCTGTGCAAAACCAAAGATGGTACGGGCCGCGTGGCCGCGCACGAGATCATGCTCGGTTCGCCCGCCATCCGCAACCTGATCCGCGAGGCCAAGGTGGCGCAGATGTACTCCACCATCCAGACCAGCAACAATATCGGTATGCAGACACTCGACCAGAACCTGACCGAGCTGGTCAAGCGCAACGTCATTTCGCCCGCGGAAGCGCGTGCCAAGGCCAAGACGCCCGAGAACTTCCCCGGCTGATGCACGGCGCCTTGCCGCCGCCACCGATTTTTTGAAGGACAGACATGAACCGCGACCAGGCCAGCCAGTTTATCCACGAGTTGCTCAAACTCATGGTCAGCCGCAACGGCAGCGACCTTTTCATCACGGCCGAGTTTCCCCCGGCCATCAAGCTCGACGGCAAGATCAACAAGGTGTCGGCGCAGCCGCTGTCGCAGGCGCACACGCTGGCGCTCACGCGCTCGATCATGAGCGACCGGCAGATGTCGGAGTTTGAAGCCACCAAAGAGTGCAACTTCGCCATTTCGCCGCCTGGCATCGGGCGCTTTCGCGTCAACGCTTTCATGCAAATGGGCAAGGTCGGCATGGTGCTGCGGGTGATCCCGCAAAAAATCCCGACCATCGATGACCTGAAGCTGCCGCCCATCCTCAAGGACGTGGCCATGACCAAACGTGGCCTGGTCATCATGGTGGGTGCAACCGGCTCAGGCAAATCCACCTCGCTGGCGGCCATGGTCGACTGGCGCAACGAAAACTCCTTCGGCCACATCATCACCATTGAAGACCCGGTGGAATTTGTACACCCGCACAAGAACTGCATCGTGACGCAGCGCGAGGTGGGGCTGGATACCGACGACTGGGAAATTGCACTGAAAAACACCTTGCGCCAGGCGCCGGATGTGATCCTGATGGGCGAGATTCGCGACCGTGAAACCATGGAACATGCCGTGGCATTTGCCGAAACCGGCCACCTGTGCATGGCTACGCTGCACGCCAACAGCGCCAACCAGGCGCTTGACCGCGTGATCAACTTCTTCCCCGAAGAGCGACGCGAGCAGTTGCTGATGGACTTGTCGCTCAACCTCAAGGGCATGATTTCGCAGCGCCTGTTGCCGCGTGAAAACAGCAAGGGCCGTGTGGCGGTGGTCGAGATCATGATCAACTCACCGTTGATTTCAGACCTGATCTTCAAGGGTGAGGTGGGCGAGATCAAGGAAGTGATGAAGCGCAGCCGCGACATTGGCATGCAGACCTTCGACCAGGCACTGTTCGACGCCTTTGAAGAAAACACCATTTCCTACGAAGACGCGTTGCGCAACGCCGACTCGCAAAACGACCTGCGTTTGCAGATCAAACTCAATTCCAAGCGCGCCGCTACAACCGATCTGGCAGCGGGAACCGAGCATATGGCAGTCATGTAGCCTTTGCGCTTGCGCTACCATTTGCGGCAGGAGCACTCCTGCCGTTTTCATTTCAGCCTTTTCCATTTGAAAGCCCCGTTCCATGCGCCAGATCGCCGATAAAACCTACGCTGCCAGTACGCCTCACAAGGTGGCTTTTTTAGGGCTTGGCGTTATGGGCTACCCGATGGCAGGTCACCTGGCGCGTGCTGGTCATACCGTATGTGTGTACAACCGCGACGCCAGCAAGGCACAGCAATGGGTCACGCAATGCGGCGGCACCATGGCCGCCACGCCGCGCGAGGCGGCTGCAGGGGCCGATGTGGTGCTGTGCTGCGTAGGCAACGACGATGACCTGCGCAGCGTGGTGCTGGGCGCAGATGGCGCCTTTGCAGGGATGCAAGCAGGCGCGGTATTTGTTGATCACACCACCGCCTCGGCTGCGGTAGCGCGCGAGTTGTATGCACAAGCCAAAACGCAAGGCTTGCAGTTTGTGGATGCGCCTGTTTCAGGCGGGCAGGCCGGGGCCGAAAACGGCCAACTCACCGTATTGTGCGGTGCCGAGCAGGCCGTGTTTGACCGCGTGGCGCCGGTACTTGCTGCGTATGCCAAAGCCTGCACGCGCATCGGTGAGGTGGGCAGCGGACAACTCGCCAAGATGGTCAACCAGATCTGCCTGGCAGGCATGATCCAGGGTTTGAGCGAGGCCATTGCCTTTGGCGAAAAAGCCGGGCTGGATATGGAAACCGTGCTGGGAGCCATCGGCAAAGGCGCAGCACAAAGCTGGCAGATGGACCACCGCAGCCCCACCATGCTGCAGGGTAAATTCGACTTTGGCTTTGCCGTCGACTGGATGCGCAAGGACTTGGCGATTGTGCTTGACGAGGCGCAACGCAATGGCGCCAAGCTGCCCGTCACCGCATTGGTCGATCAATTCTATGCCGAGGTACAGAATAAAGGCGGCCAACGCTGGGACACGTCGAGCCTGATCACCTTGCTGCGTTAAAACGCGCCGGTTCAGTCCACATCGTGCGGTTGCTGCAGCAACTCCTGCACCCGCAACCGCAAATCCTGCGCCCATTGCTGGCGGCCGCGCCCGTTGGCGTTTTCGGGCGTGCCAAAGCGCACACGCACTTCCAGGCCCTTGTCACACAGCGTGCGCCATAGCGATGCCACCAGCGTATCGTCGCCGATATAGCAGGGCGACAGGCTGATGTTGCCTTGCGCATCAAAAAACCGGATTGCCACCGGCTGCACGGGTGCGTCGGCATCGATGGGCGCTTGCAGCAGGTTGGCATGGAAGGGCAACAGCGACAGGCCATCGCTGGTGGTGCCTTCGGGAAAAATCGCGAGAATGTCGCCCGCACGCAAGGCATCGGCCAGCACTTGCAGCATGCGCAGGGCATCGCGGCGTGAGGCGCGATGCAGGTACAACGTGCCGGTGCGCGTGGCCAAGGTGCCAATCAGTGGCCAGCTTTTGACCTCGTCTTTGGAGACAAAGCGGCAATAGCCCGTGGCGTGGATGGCCGGAATATCCAGAAACGAGATGTGGTTGGCTACCAGCAAGGCCCCTGTGCCGTGGGCACTTGGGGCAGGCTGGCCTTGAACCTTCAGCGTGATGCCGCAATGGCGCACAACGCCAGCCGCCCAGCGCACCACTTCGACCTGCTGCTGCGCAGGTGTCATGCCGCCAAAGCGTGTCCATACGATCCATAAGCCGCGAAAGATGTGCAGTACCAGGCTGAACGCCCGCCAGGCACCGCGCAGCACATGGCGTTGCGGCGTGCCGACGGTGTGGGTCTGGAGATGCGCGGAGGCGGGTTCGCCGGGTTTCATGCAAGGGTTGTGCTTGCGTGTTCTGCAGCAAACACCGGCTGGCCGCCCACCAGCGTGTGCCTGATCCTGCCCGGCAGCCAGACGCCTTCAAATGGCGTGTATTTGCCGCTGCTGCGCAGCGTGTGTGCGCCTACTTGCCATTCTTCATCGGGGTTCACGATGCACAGGTCGGCCACGCTGCCTTCCTGCAAATGGCCGATGGATGGGGTTGCATGGTCTCTACTGGCACCCAGCACTTCAGCCGGACGGCTGGTAAGGGCGGCCAGTGCCTGCGGCAACGCTATCTTGTCTTGCCGTGCCCAGTGCAAGGCCAGCGACAGCAGCAGCTCCAGCCCACTCGCGCCGGGCTTGGCATCGCTGAAGGGCAGGATTTTGGCATCGGCATCCACAGGGGTGTGGTCGCTTACCAGCGCATCGATGGTGCCGTCGAGCAGGCCCGCGCGCAAGGCGTCGCGATCAGCGGTGCCGCGCAGCGGAGGCGTGAGGCGGGCACGGCTGTCAAAGTAACCGATGTCGTTTTCGCACAGGTGCAGGCTGTTGATGCTGACGTCGCACGTGATCGGCAGGCCACGCGCCTTGGCCTGGCGCACCAGTTCCACGCCTTGGGCGCTGGAAATGCGGCACAGGTGCACGCGTGCGCCACTGGCTTCCACCAATGCCACCAGCGTCATCAGCGCCAGCGTTTCGGCCAGTACCGGCACGCCACTCAGGCCCATGCGCGTAGCCAGCGCGCCGCTGGCGGCCACGCCTTTGCCGAGCCACGGGTCTTGCGGGCGCAGCCACACGGTGTAGCCAAACGTGGCGGCATATTGCAGCGCACGCAGCAGGATTTGCGTGTCCTTGATCGGCACCTCGGCCTGGCTGAAGCCGACGCAACCGGCTTCGCTCAGTTCGACCATGCCGGTGAGCACTTCGCCCTGCAGATTGCGCGTGAGCGCCCCCAAGGGGAACAACCGCGCCTGCTGCAAGCCCGCCGAGCGGAACTTGAGCATTTCCACCAGACCGGGCTCATCCAGCACCGGCTCGGTGTCGGGCGGGCAGACCAAGCTGGTGATGCCGCCTGCTACTGCAGCGGCCATTTCGCTCTCGAGAATATGCCCATGCGTGCCCGGCGCGCGCAGCCGTGCGGCCAGATCCACCAGGCCGGGCAGCACCAGGCAGTCGCTGGCATCCAGTGTCTGGTCAGGCACAAACCCCGCAGGCGCTTTGCCCATGGCGAGGATGCGGCCATCGGCAATGGCAATATCCACTTGCCCATCAAACGCGTTGGCGGGGTTGATGACGCGGCCGTGCTGGATCAGGATGTTCTTCATCGCATTTGCCCCTCACGCATCATGGCTGGCCACAATGCTCATCACCGCCATGCGCACGGCAATGCCAAAACCGACCTGCTGCAAGATCACGCTGTGCGGGCCGTCGGCCACGGCTGAGTCTATTTCCACACCGCGATTGATGGGGCCAGGGTGCATCACGATCACATCCGGCTTGGCGTATTGCAGTGTGTCTTGCGTGAGGCCGAAACGTTTGAAATACTCTTCTGCCGATGGCAGCAACGCACCGCTCATGCGCTCGTTTTGCAGGCGCAGGGCAATCACCACGTCGCAATCCTTGATGCCTTCTTCGAGCGTGTGGAAGACGTGCACGCCCATGCCGCTCAAGTTGTCGGGTACCAGCGTTTTGGGGCCGACCACGCGCACTTCGGCGCAGCCCAGTGTGGTGAGCGCATGGATGTCGCTGCGCGCCACGCGCGAATGCAGCACGTCGCCGACGATGGCTACGCGCAGGTTCTCGAAACTGCCCTTGTGGTGGCGGATGGTGTACATGTCGAGCAAGCCCTGCGTCGGGTGGGCGTGGCGGCCATCGCCCGCGTTGATGACGTGTACGTGCGGTGCGACATTGCGCGCGATCAGGTACGGTGCGCCGCTTTCGCTGTGGCGCACGACGAAAATGTCGGCCGCCATGGCGCTCAGGTTGGCAATGGTGTCGAGCAGCGATTCGCCCTTGGCGGTGGAGGAGCGCCCGATGTCGAGGTTGAATACGTCGGCGCTCAGGCGCTGGGCGGCAATTTCGAATGTGGTGCGGGTGCGCGTGCTGTTTTCAAAAAACAGGTTGAACACGCTTTTGCCGCGCAGCAGCGGCACCTTCTTGACTTCGCGCGTGTTGACGCTGACAAATTGCGCCGCCGTATCCAGAATGTGGACAAGGATGTCGCGCGGCAGCCCTTCGGTGGAGAGCAGGTGGATGAGTTCGCCGTGCTGGTTGAGTTGCGGGTTGGCGTGGGCAGGCATGGGTGGGGCGAAACAGTCGGTGCAGGCCAGAGTTTATCGCCAATCTGCGCCCGTTTCACTCATGCTGTGGGCCGTGGCGGTCACCGCATCGTTTTCTGGCTGGATCACCGTGGCAGGGCCTCGGGTTGCGGCTGCCACTGCGATGGATGGTGGTGCCACCGTGGAAGGGTTCAGCGAGTCTGCACTCATTTCATCGTTTGCAAACTGCTGGCTCAGGGTGTCGGCATAGGCAAACAAGCCGGGCGCACCGCCGGTATGCACAAAAACAACCACGTTGCTGCTGGTGAACCGGCTCTGGCGCGTGGCGTCGAGAAAGCCTGCAAACGCCTTGCCGGTGTAGACCGGGTCGAGCAATATGCCTTCGGTTTCTGCCAGCAGGCGGATGGCGGCCATGCCGCTGTTGGTGGGAATGCCGTAGCCCTGGCCGATGAAACGGTCATCAATCATTACTTGGGTGGCGGCGTTGTCGAGCGGTGGTTGCCCCAGCACCATCAAGGCCCCGTTGGCAATGCTGGTGACCAGCGGTTTGATTTTGGGCCGCATGTGCAGCACGCTGATGCCCTTGACTTCTGTTTTGGCGCCCGAGGCCGCGAACCCCGCCAACAGGCCCGCCTGGGTGCCGCCGCTGCCGCAGGCGCAAAAAACCATATCTGCTTTCAGCTTCATTGCTGCGAGTTGGCTCGTAATTTCCTGGGCACAGCCCGCATACCCCAGTGCACCCAGTACGGAAGAGCCACCAAAAGGGATGTAGTAAGGCTTGCGGCCAGCCGCGCGCAAATCGATCATGCGTTCGCGGATGTAGCGTTTCAGGTCCGCTTTCGCGTCCAGCACGTGCAGCCGTGCGCCCAAGTGCTGCATCAGCAGCACATTGCCGTTGTGCTCGTAGTCGGTGGTGGTGCGCGGCACCATCTTGCTCAGCACCAGCTCGCACTCCATGCCGCAGTGGGCGGCCACGGCAGCCGTCAGACGGGCGTGGTTGGATTGCAGGCCGCCGGCTGTGACCAGGGTGTCGGCACCCATGTCCAGCGCTTCGGCTGCCAGGTACTCCAGTTTGCGCAGCTTGTTGCCGCCCCCGCCGAGGAAGGAGACATGGTCACACTTCAGGAAAATACGCGCCCTGGACTGGAGCCTGTCCGCCAGGCGGCGCAACTCCACCAGAGGAGTGGCGCCATGGAGAAGGTCAATTTTGGTGATGTCCATGAACTTCTTGTAGACAATGGAGAGCCGGATGAAAAAGCAGACCGTGTTCGGGATGCCGTTCGGATGTCTGGATTTTGTTTCGTGAATTAATTCACTTAATAGTAATGCAGTTGCATTGTCCCCCAATTTTGTCCATGCAACGGAACCACGCCCGGTATCGTCGGGCAGTGATGCACAAAGGCCACGGCTACAGCCACCCGTGAGCGGGGAGACAAAACCGGCAGCAAGAACGTGCGTGCTTTTCGGGTCATTTCAACCAGATGGTTCAACAAATTGTAAAAAAATGCTTTCGGGCTGGATCAGGACAGAAATCAGTGAATGGGCAAAAATATACCCCAATAGCACTAATCAGCATTAACCCTGAAGAAAAGGAGTTGCAGCATTCGTGAAAAACTTCTGCAAGTCCTCCTGCCGCTTGAAACGAGCGTCTCCCGGACTGACATCAGGCTTGCTAGGTGCTTGATTTCCTTGCAGTTTTCTGAGGTGCTGTCAGCGATTTGAGGGTGACAAAAACCCTATCCGGTGGTATCCTTGCGCCCTGTTTCGAAGCGTGGATGTAAAAGCTGTAAGCAAAGCCTCCATTCTTGGCCATATGCCCCCGTGCATGCTGGCGCTGTTGCGGATTCCTTCAAATGACGATGCTCTCTTCGCCCACCGTGCTGCTGGTCAGCGCAGACCAGACACGCACGGTCGATATCCATCCCCGTCTGTTGTTCCTGGCCAAACCCCTTCTGGTCGCGTTGGCCGCTGCCGTAACCGTGCTGTTGCTTGGCTTGGGCTGGCTCGGCTGGAGCCACATCAGTGCCAACCAGCAGCATGCTGCTTCTACCCGCGCCTTGCAACAGCAGGTGGTGGATTTGCAGAACTTCACCTCGGCAGAAATCAACGCCAAGGTCGAGGCATTGAAAAAATCCGAGCAGAGCGTGCAGGAGCTGCACAACTACCTCAACGCGCGTGGCGTGCACGTCAAGCCTGCCACCATCGCGCCTGCGGCAGGCAAGCCCAACCCCGCAGCGGGTGGCCCTTTGCTGCCGGCTGCTGCCCGTCCCGTGCCGTTCACGGGCAGCTTTGCGCAAGATACGCAAAACCTGCTGTCGGCCCTTGAGCGCACGCCGCTGGGCGCGCCGCATGTCGGCCCGCTGACTTCGCAATTCGGCAACCGCGCCAACCCGTTCAGCGGCCTGGGTGCCGAAGACCACGGCGGGCTGGACATCAAGGGCACTACAGGCGACCCGGTCAAGGCCACGGCCAACGGCAAAGTGCAGTTTGCGGGCGTGCAGGGCGGTTATGGCAATGTGGTGCGCATCAACCATGGCAACGGCTACGAAACCATTTTCGGCCACCTGTCACGCATCGACGTGAAAACCGGGGCCACCATCAAGGCGGGCGAGGTGCTGGGTTTGCTGGGTTCTACGGGCCGCTCCACCGGGCCGCACCTGCATTACGAGGTTCTGCGCAACGGTGAACGCCTCAACCCCGAACTGTTTCTGAGCATGGACACCCCTTTGGTGCAAAATCGCTGATTTTTCGCGACGCAGGATTTTTTCATGTTCGGCAGCAACAAAAAGCAGGCACTCCAGAGCGCCTCCAACCAGCCCGTGGACACACTCATCTCCCAGCACTGCACCATCGAGGGCAACCTCGTCACGCAGAATTCGGTCAAGGTTGATGGCCGCATCCAGGGCAATCTGCAGGCAACAGGCCAGGCCATTGTGGGCGAGCAAGGTGTCGTTCATGGTGATATCCATGTGGCCGATTTGCTGGTGTTTGGCCGTATCGAGGGCAATATCCACGCCAAATCGGTGCAGCTCAAGCCCACGGCGCGCATCCTGGGCGACATCGAAACCGACACCCTGCAGGTGGAGCCGGGCGCGCGCTACCAGGGCAGCGTACGCATGGCCAATGGCGCGACTGACCCGCAACTGCTGCTCGCCAACGAGCAGCCCTGAAAATCGCACGGTACGGATTCACCCATCCCCAGTGATGGGACAATAGCGCCGCATATGTTTGTACTTTTTGAAGAAGGCGGCAAGTTTCTGGGCGGCCGCGTCCTGTCGCAGGCCGACAGCACTTCCCAGGTCGAGCTGGAATCGGGCAAGCGCGTCAAGGTAAAAAACACCCAGATCGTGCTGTCGTTCGAGCAGCCAGCTCCCGCTGCCTTGCTGGCCGAGGCGGGCAATTTGGTACCTGATATCGACGTGCAACTGCTGTGGGAGTTTGCGCCCGAAGACGAGTTCAGCTTTGGCGATGTGGCCAAAGATTATTTTCAAGATCCCGCCACGCTCACGCAGCAGGCGGCCACCTTGCTGGCCCTGTTCAATGCGCCACATTACTTTCGCCGCGCTGGTGGTGTGAAAGGCCGCTTCAAGAAAGCCCCGGCCGAAATCGTGCAGCAGGCATTGGCCGCCATCGAAAAAAAAGCCCGCATCCAGGCGCAGATTGACGACTGGGCGCAGCAACTGGCGCAGCAACAGTGCCCCGAGCCCATTCGCGAGCAGTTGTACAAAATCCTGTTCAAGCCCGACAAAAACGCGCCTGAATACAAGGCCGTGGTGCAGGCCGCCAAGGCCACGCAACTGCCGCCGCTGGATTTGCTGCAGCAGGCGGGCGCCATTGCCTCGCCGTATGAATTTCACTGGCAGCGGTTTTTGTTTGAATTTTTTCCCAAAGGCACGGCGTTTCCGCCACTGCAGGCGCCCGCATTTGACGAGAGCGGTTTGCCGCTGGCCGAAGTAGAAGCGTTTTCGATCGACGACGCCAGCACCACCGAAATTGACGATGCCTTGTCGGTAGCTGGGCTGGGGTCGGGCAGCGTCACCGTCGGCATCCACATCGCGGCGCCGGGGCTGGCACTGCAGTTGGGCGATGCGCTCGATGCGGTGGCGCGCCAGCGCCTGTCGACCGTGTACATGCCGGGCTACAAAATCACCATGCTGCCCGATGAGGTGGTGCAGCATTACACGCTGGGAGCGGGACAGGCGCGTGCTGCCATCTCGCTGTATGCAAGGTTTGATGAGGCCACGCTGGCTCTGCAAGGTGTGCAAAACGTGATCGAGCGTGTGCCCGTGGTGCACAACCTGCGCCTGCATGAAATCGAAGACACCGTCACCGCCGAATGGCTGCAGGCCCCGCCAGACACGCCTGAAGCACAAGCTGCCCTGCAGCAGCACCGGCCCGCCCTGGCGTTTTTGTGGCGCTTGGCGCAGCAGCTCAAGGCGCAGCGCGAAGTGGTGCGTGGCAAGCCCGAAACCTTCAACCGGCCCGACTACAACTTCAAACTGGTGCGCGACGCGGCGTTGAAAGACACACCGCCCACAGGCGAAGAAGAAGTGGAAATCACCACGCGCCAGCGCGGCGCGCCTCTCGACCTGATCGTCTCTGAAGCCATGGTGCTTGCCAACCACCATTGGGGGCAGATGCTGGCCGACAGCCATGTGCCCGGCATCTACCGCAGCCAGGCGGCACTGGCGCCGGGCGTGAAAGTGCGCATGGGCGTCAAGCCGCTGCCGCATGCCGGCATTGGCGTGCCGTGCTATGCGTGGAGCACCTCGCCGCTGCGCCGCTACGTCGATCTGGTGAACCAATGGCAATTGATTGCCTGCATCCAGAACGGTGCCACCGCCGCACTGGTCGCGCCGTTCAAGCCCAAAGACGCCGCGCTGTTTGGCGTGATCTCGGCCTTTGATGCGGCCTATTCGGGCTATGCCCAATACCAGGCCAGCATGGAGCGTTTCTGGACATTGCTGCATCTGCAGCGCCAGAACATTGTGGAACTGGATGCGACTGTGCTGCGCGAAGGGCTGGTGCGCGCCAACGACTGGCCGCTGGTGTTCAACGTCATGGGTGCAGACAGCCTGCCGCGCAATGCCCAGGTGCGTGTGAAGCTGGGCACCATCAACCTGATGGCGCTCGATGTCACGGGCACTGTAAGCGCACGGCTTGACGATGGGGCCAGCAGCGATCCGGCAGAAGATGGGGGCGATACTGCCTCTGGGGCTGATGGTGACGACGATATGCTGGCGACCGGCCCACTGGCGATCGCCATGGATGTCAACGAAGCTGAACCGCAAACTGTTGCATCGGCCACGACGGCTGCATAAATGATGGGTTTGAAGGCAATGCAACACATCTGAATGCCGGGGCCAAGCCTAAAATGGTGGCTTGTTTACTTGCCTTCTGGTTTGCATTTCCTGTTTTGATGCGTCGTCATGACATCCACCGCGTTGCCGCCCGTTAGCGAACCTGCCTCTTCCTGGCGCGTATCCCCCATGATGATCGCCATGGGGGTTTCGTTCCTCTTGCACGCCATGCCTGTGGTGGGCAATGCGCTGGGCATTATCGAGTTTGGCGGAAGCGGCATGGCCAATCGCATCTTTGAAGATACGCCGCTGGAGGTCATCCTCGTCAATGCACGTTCGGACGAGGTGCCCGAGCAGCCACAGGCCATTGCCCAGCACAACCTCAGTGGCGGCGGCGAACTTGACACCCCCGGGGTGCGCGCCGCATCGCCCTTGCCGCCGGGGCCTTATGACCAGATGGGCAACCAGCTCACGCCCGTGCCGGGAAACATGCAGGGAGATCTGGGTGACTGGACGCACGAAGGCGGCGATGGCGTTGCCAGCTTCCAGCAACTGCAGGACATGCAGCGCGAACAGATGGAGTTGCTTGCGCAGGTAAAGCAGCAAGTGGCTGACCTGGCCGCTGCCGCGCCGCAAAAGCCTGCCTCCAGCGCTGAAGCCCGTGCCATGCAGGAAAGGCGCCAGTTGTTGCTGAGCATTGTGGGCGAGATCGAGCGCCGCATCCAGTACGAAAACTCACGCCCGCGCCGCCGCTATATCGGCCCGTCCACCATCAAGGGTCCACAGGCGCTGTACTACGACAACCTCAAGCAGAAAATTGAAGAAAAGGGCACCAGCAACTTCCCCGAGCACAACGGCTTCAAGCTCTATGGCGAACTGATCCTGCGTCTGGTGGTCAACCATGACGGCCGCGTGATCGAAACCCAGGTCATGCAGACTTCCGGCAACCGCCTGCTCGACCGCCGCGCCGAAGCCATTGCCGTGACTGCGGGGCCGTTTGGCACTTTTGATACAGAGCTGCGCCGTTTTACCGATCAGCTGGTGGTGATTTCACGCTTCAAGTTTGCGCATAACAATACGCTTGAGACCGAAAACAGCAGCTATCAGGAAGCACTCGACAAGGAGCCTGCGGCTCCGGCGTCTTGAGGGCCTTGTCGCCCGCACCAACCCGTGCGCTCCAACCAGGCCGCGCTTCACGGCAGGCAGCAAGGCCGCTGATCATGTTACGCTTCAGTCCATCGTCCGTGCATCTTTTCGTTTTTCCATGAGTCCATCTCCTGACAAATACGCCGTTATCGGCCACCCCATTGCCCATAGCCATTCACCTTGGATCCATGCGCGGTTTGCCGAACAGACGGGGCAAAACCTGGTGTATGAAGCCATTGACAGCCCGCCAGATGGTTTTGCGGCCAGCCTGAAGCAGCTGGAAAAAGAGGGCTACGCAGGTGCCAATGTGACGGTGCCTTTCAAGCTGGAGGCCTTTGCCGCAGCAGGCACACACACCCCACGCGCTGAACTGGCGCAGGCGGCCAACACCCTGGCCTGGCAGGCGCAGGCTGGTGGCAAGGGGAAGAAAAAAACCGTCACCCTGCATGCCGACAACACCGACGGCCCCGGCCTGATCCGCGACCTGGTGTTTACGGCGGGCTTTACCTTTGCCGGCGAAAACGTGCTGTTGCTGGGGGCGGGTGGTGCGGGCGCTGGTGTGCTCGGCTCCTTGATTGCCGTGTGTCCGGGCAGCATCACCATTGCCAACCGCACCTTGCAAAAATCGCGCGAGCTGATTGCGCGGCACCAGGTCTGGGCCAATATGCATTCGGTGCCCATGTACGCCTGCACGCTCGATGAGGCCCTGTACGACGAAGCGCCCGAAGACCCCGAGCAGCCGGGCAAGTTTGCGCTGGTGGTCAACGCCACCTCCACCAGCCTGCAAGAGCAGCCGCTGGCCTTGCCCTTCAAGCGCATCAACGCGATGGGCATGGTGATGGATTTGATGTACGGCCCGGCTGCCGAGGCCTTTTTGCAACCGGCACGCCAACGGGGGCTGAACACCCGCGACGGCCTGGGCATGCTGGTGGAGCAGGCCGCGCTGTCGTTTGCGCTGTGGCGCGAGGTGCGCCCCAAAACCGCGCCGGTGCTGGCCGAACTGCGCAAGCGGGTGGATGGCGGCAAGGCGTAATGGTGAAGGCTCTGGCGCGCACGCTGGGCTGGGTACTGCTGGCTGGGCTGCTGCTGCAACTGTATTTCATGGCGCGTATCGGCTTGATGCGTGTCGTTGATCCGCAATCCACCGCCTTTCAGCGCTCCGAAATGGTGCAGGTAACCTTGCAGGGCAAGATGGCCTGGTCGCAGCAATGGGTGCCCTACGAGAACATTTCCGACAACCTCAAGCGCGCGGTGATCGCCTCTGAAGATGGCGGTTTTCTGGAGCACGAAGGCATCGATTGGGATGCCATCGAAGAGGCACGCACGCGCAACGCCGCTGCCGCCGCACAGGCCCAAAAAAAGCAGGAGCGGCTCGACCAGCGGCAAAAGCAGGTGCAGGAGCGGGCGCAGCGCCGTATCGAGCGGCTGCAGAAACAGGGCAAACCCATCGACCCGGCGCTGCAGGCTGCGGCCAGTGGCGCCTCGGCACCGCCGCCCGTATCGGCCAAGGTGGTGGGCGCTTCGACCATCAGCCAGCAACTGGCCAAAAACCTGCTGCTTTCAGGCGAACGCAGCCTGTTCCGCAAGGGGCAGGAGGTGCTGCTTACTTACTATCTGGAGTGGTTTCTCGGCAAACGCCGCATCCTCGAGATTTACCTGAACAACGTGGAGTGGGGGCAGGGCATTTTTGGCGCCGAAGCGGCTGCGCGCTATTACTTCCACAAACCCGCTGCACAACTCTCGGCATCTGAGGCGGCGCGGCTGGCGGTGATGCTGCCGCGGCCCAAGTTCTTTGAGGGCAATATGCGTTCGGGCTACCTGGCCAGCCGGGCAGGGACGATTGCGGGATGGATGCAGGGGGTGGAAATTCCGTAACAGGATTCCATCTATCATTGCGCATGCTTGCCAAATTCGCCAGTTTCCTGCTGTTGGGCTTTGTGCGCCTGCTCACAGGTGCGCAAGCCCGTTGGTACGGCAGCCCGCCCAAGGCCGAGCAGCGCATCTACTTTGCCAACCACCAAAGCCACGCAGATCTGATTTTGCTGTGGGCGTCGTTGCCGCTGGAATTGCGCAGCCGCACGCGCCCCATTGCCGCAAAAGACTACTGGACATCGTCGCCGCTGCGCCGCTGGATCACCACCGAGATTTTCAATGCGGTTTACGTCAACCGCCAGCGCACCGACGACCAGGATCCGCTGGAGCCGCTGATCCAGGCGCTTGAAAATGGCGATTCGATCATCCTGTTTCCCGAAGGTACGCGCGGGCACACGGGCGAGCCGCAGCCCTTCAAATCAGGGCTGTACAACCTGGCGCAGCGTTTTCCTGAGGTGGTGCTGGTACCGGCGTGGATCAACAATGTGCAGCGCGTCATGCCCAAGGGCGAGGTGGTGCCGGTGCCGATACTGTGTTCGGTCACGTTTGGCGCGCCCGTGGCGCTGCAGCCCGATGAAGAGCGCCACGCCTTTCTGGAACGTGCGCGTGCTGCCGTGCTGGCCTTGCGTGATGTCTGATTGCCAAAACACCCCATGAACGAATTCCTGCGCGCCATCGACCCCAACTACCAGGTGATGATCCTGTTCGGGGTGGTGTTTGCCGTGTTGCTGCTGGGTACCGTGGCGGTGGTGCTGCAGCAGGTCTACACGCCCGACGATGCCGACCACGCCGAGCGGCGCAAGCAGTTGGCGCACCGGCAAAAAATGCTGGGCACCTCGTGGGGCATGATGGCCGTGTTCTGGTTGAGCTGGGTGCTGGGCGAAACAGCATCGGTCATCCTGTTTGCGCTGGTGTCGTTTTATGTGCTGCGCGAGTTCATCACGCTTTCGCCCACGCACCACAGCGACCACCGCAGCCTGGTGCTGGTGTTTTTTGTG
>JAUNUE010000265.1:0-1307 GCA_030538335.1 Allobrachymonas sp.
CGTACCCACCACGCGCATCGCGTCGGGGGCGGCGATCACCACGTCGAACGGCATATTGCCGGCCTTGACCTGCTCGGCCAGGTCGTCCATGCCCACCACATCAGCACCCGCTGCCTTGGCTTCTTCAGCCTTGGCGCCCTGGGCAAACACGGCCACGCGCTTGGTCTTGCCCGTGCCGTTGGGCAGCACCACGGCGCCACGCACCACCTGGTCAGATTTCTTGGCATCAATACCCAGTTGCACGGCCACGTCGATCGATTCGTCGAATTTGGCGGTGGCGCTTTCTTTTACCAAAACCAGCGCTTCAGCGAGCGGGTACAGCTTGGTGGTATCCACCTTGCCCTGCAGGGCTTTTTGTTTCTTGGTCAGCTTGGCCATGGTCAGACTCCTTCCACCGTCACGCCCATCGAACGTGCCGAACCTGCAATGGTGCGCACCGCGGCGTCGAGATCGGCAGCCGACAGATCCTTCATCTTGGTCTTGGCAATTTCTTCAATCTGGGCGCGTGTGATCTTGGCCACTTTGTCGGTATGCGGCTTGGCCGAGCCTTTGTCGACCTTGGCCGCCTTCTTGATCAAAACAGCCGCAGGCGGTGTCTTGATGATGAAGGTGAAGCTCTTGTCGGCAAACGCGGTGATCACCACCGGCAGCGGCAGACCCGGCTCCATGCCCTGGGTCTGGGCGTTGAAAGCCTTGCAGAACTCCATGATGTTCAAACCGCGCTGACCCAAAGCGGGGCCAATCGGCGGCGAGGGGTTGGCCTTACCAGCTGGCACTTGCAGCTTGATGAAGCCGACGATTTTTTTCGCCATGTTACGTACTCCTTGCGGGTCAAGCGCCAAGCCTAAAAGCCAAGCTCCCCGGGGGTTGACAGCCCTTGCCTACACGTTGATGCGCCGGGCTGAAAAAAGCGCCTCAACCAATTTTTACAAGACTTGCGCAAAATTGTCCTGACCAGGCGGCGCGCCGCAGACAGTACCAATCAGTACGACAAGGTGCGCCAACAACGCCAGGGCGGTTCTGCGCAAGTCTTGCTTCAGGCTTTTTCGACCTGTGAAAACTCCAACTCGACCGGCGTCGCACGGCCAAAAATCGTGACCGACACGCGCAGCTTGCTCTTTTCGTAATTCACTTCCTCGATGCTGCCATTGAAATCGGTGAACGGGCCTTCCTTCACGCGGATCAACTCGCCCACTTCAAATTCAACCTTGTGGCGCGGCTTCTCGCTGCCTTCCTGCATCTGGTTGACGATTTTTTCAACCTCGGCCTGCGAAATCGGCACCGGGCGGTTGCGCGCACCACCGACA
>JAUNUE010000265.1:1317-2219 GCA_030538335.1 Allobrachymonas sp.
TACCTTGTTGGTCTGCTTGACCAGGTGCCAGGTGTCGTCATCCAGAATCATTTCGACCAGCACATAGCCGGGGAAAAATTTGCGCTCAGTGGTTCTTTTCTGGCCATTCTTGACCTCCACCACTTCTTCGGTCGGGATCAGGATGCGGCCGAACTTGTGCTGCACACCGGCACGCGCCACGCGCTCCTGGATGTTGCGCTCCACAGCCTTTTCCATGCCGGAATAGGCCTGCACGACGTACCAGCGGAAATCAGGGTTGGCAGCGGCCTCCAGCACAACGGCTTCTTGTGTCATGACTTATCTCCACCCCAGAAGCAGGCTGTACAACACCCACTCAACGCCCTTGTCCACCATCCAGAGAAACAGCGACATCAGGAAAACAAACACGAATACAAACAAGGTAGTCTGCAGCGTCTCTTTCTGGGTTGGCCACACGACCTTGCGCAGCTCGCGCACAGCATCCTGACAGAACGCAATGAACGCCTTGCCTGCACCCGAAAACAGGAACAGCGCCACGCCCGCCACAAAACCGGCCAGCAAAGCACCCCAGCGCACATAACTGGCCTGCGCAGACAATACAAAATACGCCACAAAACCGGCCAGCACCAACGCGACCGCCGCAGCGATCTTGGCCTTGTCGGCGCCAGCGCCTACTGTTTCAACCTGGGATGTTGTCGCCATGAGCGGCTCAAAAATATCAAGGCAAGGGGCGCACCACACGGTCGCCGCCTGCAAAAATGGGGCAAAGCCGGGTATTGTATCCCTGTTTTGCCAGAAAGTAAAGCCCACACGTTTCGTGTGGGCTACGAAAAAAGGATATACGCCAACGGCTGCTTGCTACAGCCAGATGGCAGGGGCAGTAGGAATCGAACCTACAACCTTCGGTTTTGGAGACCGACGCT
>JAUNUE010000012.1:0-18343 GCA_030538335.1 Allobrachymonas sp.
GGGCGTAAGCATGCCGCTCATGGCCGCTTTCACGTCGTCGATAACCTCGTAGAGGATTTTGTAGTAGCGGATTTCGATGCCGTTGTTTTCTGCAACCTTGCGCGCATTGGCGTCGGCGCGGGTATTGAAGCCAATGACCACGGCATTGGATGCAATGGCCAGGTTCACGTCGGACTCTGAAATGCCGCCCACCGCCGCATACACCACCTGCACTTTCACCTCGTCGGTCGAGAGTTTGAGCAGCGAAGCGGCCAGCGCCTCTTGCGTGCCCTGCACGTCGGCCTTGATGATGATGGGCAGCGTCTTGACTTCGCCCGCAGCCATGTCGCTGAACATATTTTCGAGCTTGGCCGCCTGTTGTTTGGCGAGCTTGGTATCGCGGAATTTGCCGCTTCGGTAGGTGGCAATTTCGCGCGCGCGGCGTTCGTCGGTCAGCACCATGAAGTCGTCACCGGCCTGCGGCACTTCGGTCAGACCCTGAATTTCCACCGGAATCGACGGCCCGGCTTCTTTGGCTGGCTTGCCGGTTTCGTCGATCATGGCGCGCACGCGGCCCCAGGTTTGCCCGGCCAGCACCACGTCGCCTGCCTTGAGCGTGCCGGACTGCACCAACACGGTCGCCACCGGGCCGCGGCCCTTGTCAAGCTGCGCTTCGATCACCAGGCCTTTGGCCAGGGCGTCGACCGGCGCCTTCAGCTCCAGCACTTCGGCCTGCAGCAGCACCTGCTCCAGCAGTTCGTCAATGCCCTGCCCGGTTTTGGCCGATACCGGCACAAAGGGCGAATCACCGCCGTATTCTTCAGGCACCACCTCTTCGCTGACCAGCTCGCCACGGATGCGCTCGGCATTGGCTTCGGGTTTATCGACCTTGGTAATGGCCACCACAATCGGCACTTCTGCGGCCTTGGCATGGCGAATGGCCTCTTTGGTTTGCGGCATCACGCCGTCGTCAGCAGCCACCACCAGGATCACGATATCGGTCGCCTTGGCGCCGCGTGCACGCATGGCGGTAAAGGCTTCGTGGCCGGGTGTGTCAAGGAAGGTGACAATGCCACGCTCGGTCTTGACATGGTAAGCGCCAATATGCTGGGTAATGCCACCCGCTTCGCCAGACGCTACCTTGGTACGGCGGATATAGTCGAGCAGCGAGGTCTTGCCGTGGTCGACGTGGCCCATCACGGTGACGACTGGCGCACGCGGCAGTTGCTCGGCCGATTGGGCTTCCACTTCCTGCTCGGTAAAGGCCTCGGGGTCGTCAAGCGCAGCCTGCACCGCCGTGTGGCCCATTTCCTCGACCACGATCATGGCCGTATCCTGATCCAGCGGCTGGTTGATGGTGACCATCTGGCCCAGCTTCATCAGCGACTTGATCACTTCAGACGCCTTGATCGACATTTTGTGCGCCAGTTCGGCCACGGTAATGGTCTCGGGTACGTGGATTTCAAGCTGCTTGAATTCGACCTGCACTGGCTCGTGGCGCACCTCTTCGCGGTTGCGGTCGCGTCGGCCACCGCCCCGTGGGCCGGAACGCCAGTTGCTGCCGCCGCGGCCTGCAGTGGTGTCGCCACGGGTCTTGATTTCGCCTTTTTTCTTGCCGTCGGCATCGCCCGCCCAACTCGACGACAGCTTGGCAGACTTGACCTCCTTGTTGGCCGTGCCGGGTGACGCGGGCTTGGCTGCGCCCGCTTTTTCGGGCTTGGCCGGGGTATCGGGCTTGCGCAGCGTGCCTTTGGCAGGCTTGGCCTCTTCGGGCTTCTTGGCCGTCAATACTTTGGCCGGCGCATTCATCATGTTGCGGATCGCCTCGGCCTCAGCCAGCGCCTCGCGGCGGCGCTTTTCAAGATCCTGCGCACGCGCTGCGTCTTCTTCTTCCTGTTTGCGTTTGCGTTCGGCCTCGGCCTGTGCTGCCGCCTCTGCTTTTGCAGCGGCATCGTCCCCCTGCTTTTGCTCCGCAGGCACATCCGACTCAGACTGCGGCTGCGCCGTTTCTGCCGCACGTGCCTCGGCCTCTTTGGCCTCCTGCTCTTCACGCTGGCGACGGCGTTCGGCCAGCTCTTCTTCCTGGCGGCGAATCAACTCAGCCTGGCGGCGCGCCTCTTCTTCGCGACGCTGCAATTCAGCCGCATCAATCACGGGTTCCGCAGGCGCAGCCGGTTCTGCCACAGGCGCTTCGACAGGCACTGCCTCGACCTCATCGCGCTTGACCAGCGTGCGCTTCTTGCGCACTTCCACCTGGATCGTGCGCGCCTTGCCAGTGGCGTCGGCCTGGCGGATTTCGCTGGTGGATTTTTTGGTCAGCACGATTTTCTTGCGCTCAGATGCGCCATCGCTCTGGCCGCGCAGATAGTCGCGCAGCTTGATCTTGTCGGTCTCGCTGATCACGGCGTCAGCGCCTGACTTGTTCACGCCCGCGCTCTGGAGTTGCACCAGCAACTCCTGCGGACTTTGCCTGAGTTCGGCAGCAAATTCTGCAACAGTGGTTTTTGACATGCGTTATCTGCCTCTTCCTTAAGCCTGGTCTTCGGTAAACCAGTGTTCACGCGCCTGCATGATCAGGGCGTTGGCGGCCTCTTGTTCCAGGCCGGTCATTTCCATCAATTCGTCGGTCGCCAGGTCGGCCAGCGCGTCGCGGGTATGCACGCCGCCCTCGGCCAGTTTGGCCACCAGCTCGGCCGTCATGCCCTGCAAGGTGAGCAGGCTGCCATCGTCGCCATGCACCTCTTGCGCGATTTCCATCGTGAGCAAGGCGTCTTTGGCGCGCTTGCGCAGCTCGTTGACGGTGTCTTCGTCAAGTGCCTCGATTTCGAGCATTTCCTGCAGCGGCACATACGCCACTTCTTCGAGGCTGACAAACCCTTCTTCGATCAGGATGTCGGCAATTTCCTCGTCGACATCGAGCTTGGTCATGAACAGCGTGCGCAGGGTCTGGTTTTCGCTGGCCTGCTTTTCGGCCGATTCGACCGCGTCCATGATGTTGATCTTCCAGCCCGTCAGGTCAGACGCCAGGCGCACGTTCTGCCCGCCGCGGCCAATGGCCACGGCAAGGTTTTCTTCGTCCACCACCACGTCCATGGCGTGTTTTTCTTCGTCGACCATGATCGACTGCACATTGGCCGGAGCCAGCGCACCAATCACGAACTGCGCCGGGTCTTCGCTCCACAGCACAATATCGACACGCTCGCCTGCCAGTTCATTGGTCACTGCCGTAACGCGCGAGCCACGCACACCCACGCACGTGCCAATGGGATCAATGCGCGGGTCGTGCGCCACCACGGCAATCTTGGCGCGGCTGCCGGGGTCGCGTGCGCAGCTTTTTATTTCCAGCAAGCCCTGCTCGATCTCGGGCACTTCGTTGCGGAACAGCTCCACCATGAAGGCAGGCGCCGATCGCGAAAGGATGACCGGCGCGCCGCGCAGGGTCGTATCCACCTCCATGATCATGGCGCGCACACGGTCGCCGGTGCGGAAGTTTTCTTTCGGAATCATCTCGTTGCGGCGCAGGCGGCCTTCGACACGGCCACTCTCGATGATCATGTCGCCCTTGTCCATGCGTTTGACCGTGCCGTTGAAGATTTTTTCGCCGCGGTCGAGAAAGTCGCGCAGCAGCATGTCGCGCTCGGCATCGCGGATGCGTTGCAGCACCACCTGCTTGGCCGTCATGGCGCCAATGCGGCCTATGGGCGCCGATTCCACCTGTTGTACGACATACAAGCCTTCTGCCACATCGGCCACACGTTCCCCAGCCTCGGTCTCTACCCAGCAGTCTTCGGCTGTATCGGATATGCGTTCCTGTGCATCCATCAGCAACTCTTCCGCATCCGGGTTTTGCAAACCGGCCTCGTCAGGCACCACCAGCCAGCGGCGGAAGGTTTCGTAATCTCCGGTTTCGCGGTCAATCGAAACTATCAAATCCACCTCGCCCTGGAACTGCTTTTTGGCGGCTTGCGCCAAAGCCTGCTCGAGCGCGCCAAACACCACGTCGAGTTCCACATTTTTTTCACGTGCAATCGCTTCTACCAACATGAGCATTTCACGGTTCATTTTGTTGTGCTCCAATTTCCTGTCGAGTTTGTGTTCCTGTGGCCGAATGGCCGTGCCTGGTTTGCTTTGTGTCTGTCAATTTCCGCTTGCCACTTGTTCACTGTCACTTGCCGCCTTGCGCCCCTTGAAGTTCACCACGGGCGCGAGGCGCGCCTCGCGCACTTCGTCGAGCGTGAAAGCCAGCGACTGCAGCGGCACATCCTGCTGCTTTTTGCGGCTCACGCGCTTGCCCGGCGGGGGTGGTGGCACATCGCTCCAGACGATTTGCCAGCCCTGCTCCGTTTTTTCAAGCGCGCCGCGGAATTTCTTGCGGTTGGCGGCAATCTGCCCCGCGTTGGCGCCAATGGCCTGCTTGAGGGTGATGTCCACCAGTTCGCCCGCGAAACGCTCAAAATCCTGGGCATTGCGCAACAGGCGATCAATGCCGGGCGAACCTACTTCAAGGCGCTGGTAATCAATATCTTCAACCTGCAGCGCATATTGCAACTGCCGCGTGACTTTTTCGCAATCTTCAATCGTTACCGCACGCTCTGCACCTGGCTCGCCGGGTGTCCAGGGCCAGTCGATGGTAACGCGCAGCAAGCCCCCGGCAGAGCGTTCCAGCTCCACCAGTTCCAGGCCCAAAGCCTGTCCCGTTTGATGTACCACTTCCTGCAAAGCCACCTTGCGTTTTGCCCCTGTTTTTGGCTGTAGATGATGAAAATTGCCTCATCGGTCAAGCAAAAAAAATGGGCGGGTAAAAACCGGCCCATCTGCTTGCTTGGTCGAGATCGTTTGCGATTATAGCTTGTAACCGCGCCAATTACAAGGGTTTTATCGGGCAACGCGCCTCTTGCATGGATGGCATAAGCGGTCGTGCGACAATTGCGGCCTGCATGGCCGTTTGCGCGCCAGGCTCACCAGCCATTATCTGAACAAATCAAATACAAGGAGATTTTCCATGGGCTTTTTGCAAGGCAAAAAACTGCTGATTACAGGCGTATTGTCCAACCGTTCCATCGCCTACGGCATTGCCAAGGCTTGCCGCGCACAAGGCGCAGAACTGGCGTTCAGTTACGTAGGGGATCGCTTCAAGGAGCGCATCACCGAATTTGCCGCGGAATTTGACAGCACGCTGGTGTTTGATTGCGATGTAGGCAGCGACGAGCAGATCGAAAAGATGTTTGCCGATCTGTCAAAAACCTGGCCCAAATTTGACGGCTTTGTCCACGCCATCGGCTTTGCGCCCCGTGAAGCCATTGCGGGCAATTTTCTGGATGGCCTGAGCCGTGAAAACTACCGCATCGCGCACGACATCAGCGCCTACAGTTTTCCGGCCATGGCCAAATCTGCCCTGCCTTACCTCAACGACAAATCGGCGCTGCTCACCCTCACTTACCTCGGCGCGTTGCGCTCGGTGCCCAACTACAACACCATGGGTCTGGCCAAGGCATCGCTCGAAGCCTCGGTGCGCTATCTGGCCGAAGCCGTGGGCAAGCTGCCCGATGGCCGCAGCATGCGCGTCAACGGCATCAGCGCCGGCCCGATCAAGACGCTGGCCGCCAGCGGCATCAAGGATTTCAGCAAGCTGCTGAGCTTCATGTCCACCAGTTGCCCGCTGCGCCGCAATATCACGATTGAAGAAGTCGGCAACGTCGCCGCCTTTTTGCTCAGCGACCTCGCCAGCGGCATGACGGCAGAAATCAGCTATGTGGATTGCGGCTTCAGCCAGACTGCAGGCATCAGTCTGGACAGCGTGGAAGCAGCTTTTGCCAAGCCGGGCAGCGCAGAGTAATCACCGCGCCTTAACGGCGCCCGGTTGACGGTGCCAGCCGCAGCCATGGCGCCGCTTCTTTTTGCCACACACCCGTGAAATGGGTGAACAGCGTGTGGCCATCGGTGCCGCGCCGACCGACATTGATGAACTGCGCCTTGCCTCCGGCCTGGCGGTAAGCGTCAAACCACATGCGGGGTGTAGTGGCACCAAAAAACTGGTCATTCTCGGCATAGATCCACACAGAGGGAACCGGGTTGTTGCGCCCAAACTGGCGCATCTGTTGTGCCAGCTCCTGCACCGAACACGGTTGCTGCGGGCGCCGCTGCGGATCGCCCCCGGCTCCCCCCGAAACGTTGACGACGGCACGAACGCCTTGCGGCAAACGGGCTGCCGTGGCCAGGGCAACAACACCGCCATACGAGTGCCCGATCAGTACCGTACCTGTAGCTGAAACATCCGGCCGACGACGCAGGGTCTGGATCACAACTTCGGTCTGTTTGGCCGCAGCATCAAACCCCGGTGCAAAGTTGCGCTGGGTGCAACTGCCGCTGGCCTCCAGATCTGGCCCGGTGCTTACGCCATACCCCACACGCGTGGGCACCGCCACCACATAGCCCATTCTGGTGAGGTAGTTGACCGCAGCAGTAAACCGCGCGCGGCCCAGCGTGACCCGG
The DNA here is from genome assembly GCA_030538335.1 of Allobrachymonas sp. Taxonomy (GTDB): domain Bacteria; phylum Pseudomonadota; class Gammaproteobacteria; order Burkholderiales; family Burkholderiaceae_C; genus Brachymonas. Next base: position 6,472 of record JAUNUE010000012.1, read on the forward strand.
CTTTTTTCATCGGCCGGGCGGCCATGCAGCAACACCGCCAAAGGCCGCGGGCCGCGCGTGCGGTCATCCACATGCACGCTCACAAAAAAAGAGCGCGACAGAATGCGCCCCCGGTCATCGGGCAAAGATGCCACCAGCCACATGCCCTGCTCGCGCACGGCAGCGTGTGCGGCACCCGCTCCAACCACCAAGGCGAGCAGTACGGTACGCAACCCGTGGCGTAAGCAAAGGCGCCACAGATAGGTTCGGCCGAACTTATGCATCATCCCCTGCCCCCTCTTTCGCATCGACTGCCCCATGGTACAGCCACCGCCCTTGCTCGCGCACAAAGCGGCTTTGTTCTTCCAGCCGCGCTACCCGGCCTTGCTGGCGGTAGCGTGCGACAAACGCCACTTCGGCCTGGTCATCAGCCACGGGTTTGTGCCACAAGACTTTCAAACCCAGCCATTGCAGGGAGGCATCAGGAACAAGTTCCTGCGGGCAGGTTTCAGGATGCCAGCTTTCGCGCAGATACGCGGTGTTGCCTGTCACGTAGGCGGTATAGCGTGAGCGCATCAAGGCTTCTGCATCGGTGGCGGTGTGTTCGCCTTTCAGCAAGGGGCCACAACATGCCCCAAAGACAAGCGGGCGCGCCCGGCCCTTGCTGCCTGCCATCGTGCGCCCGCAGGGACAGGGATCCTGATCCGAAGGCAGGGTGACAACGGGGTCAGATTTCATCGGCAAAAAGGATGCTGACGGGAACCACGGTTTCAACCTTGTCGGCTGTCTGTGTCAATCGACGGTGAAAGCGCCGGTTCTGGTCGTAGGGAAATACATCCAGCACCTCGCCGCGCTGGATGCGCTCTTTGTGCGAATTCCAGAAATCAGGCTCCAACAGGTCGGCGTGGTGCTTCATGAAAGCCTCTCGCACCAATGGGTTGCCGAGCAGAAAAGGGGCAAATGTTTCGGGAAAAACATCGCGTGGCGCTACGGAATACCAGACCTCCCCGCTCATTTCGTCTTCTTCGTTGCGCGGGGGTGGCACCTTGCGGAAATTGCAATCGGTGATGTATTCAATTTCATCGTAGTCGTAAAACACCACCTTGCCCTGCCGCGTAATGCCGAAGTTCTTCCACAACATGTCGCCGGGAAAGATATTGGCTGCCACCAGATCCTTGATGGCATTGCCATACTCCAAGACCGCGTGTTCAATTTGCTTGCGCGCGCGCGGGTTGTCTGCCCCCAAGTCAAAGGCTTCCTGCAAATACATGTTGAGCGGGATCATGCGGCGCTCGATATAGAGGTGCTTGATCACTACCTCTTTGGCGCCTGTGCTTTTGTTTTCGGAAATTTCCATCTGGCTGGGGGCGAATTTTTCAATTTCCTCCAACAGTTCCGGCTCGAACCGGTCCAGCGGAAAAGCCACCTCCCGGTATTCGGTAGTGTCGGCCATGCGGCCCACGCGGTCGTGCTGGCGCACCAGCTTGTATTTGCCGCGGATCTGCTCGCGCGTGGTGTCTTTTTGCGGTGGGTAAAAATCCTTGATGACCTTGAACACATAAGGAAACGACGGCAGGTCAAACACCAACATGACCATGCCCTTGATACCAGGCGCAATGCGCAGCTTGTCGTGGCTGTGGCGCAGGTGGAACAGAAAGTCGCGGTAGAACAGCGTCTTGCCCTGCTTGGCCAGACCCAGCGCGTTGTAGATTTCGGCGCGCGGCTTGCGCGGCATGAGACTGCGCAAAAATTGCACGTAGGCTGACGGTATTTCCATATCAACCAGAAAATACGCCCGCGCAAAGCTGAACAGCGCCTGCATGTCGGCCTCTCCGTGCAGCACCGCGTCGATATAAACCTCGCCCTTGCTGTTGAACAGCATGGGCAAGGCAAACGGCGTTTCGCGAAAACCGTTGATGATCTTGCCGACCAGGTACGCCGCCTTGTTGCGGAAGAACAGGTTCGACAGCACCTGCACCTGGAAGTTGGCACGCAGCCGGCTTTCGCCCATTTGCTGCAAAAACACCTGAACGACCCGATCCAGGTCGCGCGTACGATCGGCGAACTTGACATGCAAGCCGTAATCATCAATCACGGCTCCAAACAATTCCTGCAACTGGCCTGCCTTCAAGTAATAAACGCGGTACGCTGTTTGTCCCACATCGTTGCGAATCTCCAGATACTCGGTGCTGATGGCGGGCCGCACAAAAATGAAATCGTTGTAGTAGTAATTGCGGTTGAGGATGCCTGTGGTGACCGAGTTGAAAAAAGTCTCGGCCAGCTCGGGTCGCAAATGGTCGACCAGCAGGCTGATGTAAAACAGCTTGGCCTGGTGCCACACATCCATCGGTACCTTGGCGGCATTGAATTCGCGTTCCAGCCGCCGCTCGCATTCGCGCACCCGGATGTCGTAAAACTCGATACGCTCGCGCTGCCCCTGCTGTTGACCGTGCCAGTCTTGCGTCTCGAACCGGTGTTTGGCACGCGCCGACTCGGCACGGAACAGGCGGTAGTGGCGGTCAAACCCTTCGATCATGGCCTTGGCGATGTCGTAGGCCAGCGGGGCATCCAGTGACTGGGCGAGAATCCTGTCCATATCGGTTATTTACCCAAAAAACACCTCAATACTGTGCCCTTTTTTCAAGCATCCGCGATGCCATGGTCAGGGGAAAACACAGTACAAAATACAGCAAGCCGACCATCCCGTAAATGGAAAACGGCATCATCGTCAGGTTGGCAAGCATATTTCCGGTTTTGGTCAGCTCGGTAAATCCGATGATGGAAGCCAATGCAGTGCCCTTGATCAACTGCACCAGAAAGCCGACCGAAGGCGCAATGGCGATACGCCAGGCCTGAGGGCCAACCACGTGGCGGAGCTGCTGCAATCGGGTCATACCCAAACTGGCACCAGCCGCCCATTGCGATTCAGGGATGGCCTGCACACAACCCAGCCAGATATCAGACAAATAGGCACTGGCATGCAAGGTCAGCGCGATGGTGGCAGCCGTCCAGGGCTCCACTTCAATATCGAGCATGGGCAGGCCAAAAAACACCAGAAACAGTTGCATCAACAGGGGCGTGCCTTGAAACAACTCGATATAGCCCCGGTACACCCAGCGAATGGGCGCCCAATTGCCGAGACGCAACAGCACAAGGGCAATGGCCACCACAATGCCTCCAGCAAAAGCTGCTCCTGACAAACCCACCGTCCATTTGGTGGCTTGCAGCAGAGCGCCTATCAGCTCTGACCAGGCAATTTCTTCATCCATGGTGCTGGAACTTTCTGGCAACGTATTTGCGACCGAAGGTCAGGTTGAAAATGCTGCGTGCTGCAATGGACAATACCAGATACAACAACGTCACGAGGATATAGATTTCAAACGGACGGAATGTGCGCGACTGGATAAAACTCGCCGCTGCTGCCAGATCGTTGACGGAAATTTGTGACACCACGGCCGAACTCATCATCATCATCAGAATCTGTCCAAACAGCGCCGGGCCAATCGCGGCAAACCCTTGTGGCAGCATGATGTAGCGAATCGCCTGGCTGCGCTTCATGCCGAGCGAAAGTGCAGCATTGAACTGCCCGGCACCCACGGCCAGAAAACCCGCACGGATGATTTCCATCTGGTAGGCAGCAAGGTTCAGTGTCATGGCCAGAAGGGCCGCCGCCCATTCGGGCAGCATGATGCCAAGCGAAGGCAGGCCAAAAAAAATGAAAAACAACTGGACGAGAAAAGGCGTGTTGCGCACCACTTCCACATATGTCAACAGAATGCCGGTTAAAACACGGCCACCGTAGCGCAGGCCAATGGCGCCCAAAACGCCCAAAATGCCCCCCACAAACGCCGAGGCCAATGTCAACCCCAGAGTCATCCAGAGACCTGCCCAGATCATGGGAAGGTATTCAATCAAGGATGCAAAATCAAAACTGTATGCCATGAAAGAACAGTGCAGAAAAGGTTGCAAACAAGCAAGGGCGCATCACGCGCCCTTGCCTGCTCTCAAAGCGGAATAACCGCGCACGCAAGAATCAGTCTTTCAAGTCCTTGGGCAGGGGCGCTTTCAGCCACTTGACAGAAATGCTATTGAGCGAACCGTCGGTCTTGGCTTTGGTCAGAATGGCATCCACCTTGTTTTTCAGGGCCGTTTCGCCTTTACCAACAGCCACATGGCTGGGCGAACTGAACAACTGGTATTTTTGCTCCATCGACACTTTGGGATATTTCTGCATGATATTGGCACCCACATCGTTGCCCACAACCAGCAAGGCAACCTGGCCTGTGACAAAGGCGGTGATGGCACCATTGGGCTCATCAAAGCGCTTGATGTTGGCGGCGGCAGGCGCTTCTTTGCTGATGGCGGTGTCTTCCAGCGTACCGCGCGTGACAGCCAGCGTTTTGCCTGCCAGATCAGCCGAGTTTTTCACGCCCGTTGTCTTGCCGCCAAACACAGCCAGATAGTAAGGGGCATAGGCTTGGGCAAAATCAATCACTTTTTCGCGCTCTGCGTTTTTGCCCACGCTCATCAAAATGTCGACCTTTTTGCTGGTCAGCATGGGAATGCGGTTGTCGCCGGTAATTTGCACCAGATCGGCTTTTACGCCCAAACCTTTGGCAATGATCTCGGCCAGTTCGATATCGTAGCCTTGCTTTTTCAACGAGGGCGAGAGCGAGCCGAACGGGGGGTAGTCAAGAAACACGCCCACGCGCACTGCACCACGTTTGGTAATGTCTTGCAAGGCGTCAGCCATGGCAGCTTGCGACAGTGCAGCCAGACTCAGGCAGACGGCCACACGGCGCGTCCAGGTAAAAGTAGCCATCTTTGGTTATCTCCTTCAAACAAGTTCCCATACCATATGGGGTGAGCCATTCTAGACCTGCTTGTGTGGCTTTCTCCACAAGACTGGTATTTATTTATACAAAGAAACCCCGGCTTTGCCGAGGGGTGGTTACTTGGACACCTGCGATGGCACAGCCAATAAGCCGATACGTTCAGGTATTTTTTCGATGACATCCACACCTGCGTTGGCAAAGGCGACACGCAGATAGGCGCCCTGGCCAGGGCCAAAAAATTCGCCGGGAATGGTCAACAAACCACATTCCTGCGCCAGTTTTCGCGCCACTTGCACCGAGTCGGCATGCGCCAAGGGATGCCGCACAAACGCGAAATACGCGCCGATGGCGCTGATCTGCCACCCTGTTTGCCCTGCTTGCTGCAAACTGGCGAAGGCTTCACGCATGGCTTGCGCGCGGCGGGCAATTTCGTCGCGGTTGGCGCTGAGCCAATCGTGGATCACAGGATCGCCCAAGGCCTGCGCAATGGCCAATTGCGGCAGGCGTGGTGCGCAAATCTGCAGGTTGTCCATGACTTTGCAGGTTTCCGCCTGGAAGGTTTCACCCGCAATCAAGGCACCGAGCCGATGCCCCGGCACACAAAACGATTTGGAAAAACTGTAGAGCAGCACGATATGCTGCTGCCAATTGGGGCGCTCCAGCAAACGGTGTGGCACCGTGCCTGCGGGCAAAAAGTCACGGTAGGTTTCGTCCAGCACCAGCCAGCAGCCATGGCGCTGGCACAGGTCGGCCAGTTGCTCCAGCAGCTCAGGGGAGTACACCGCACCCGTCGGGTTGTTGGGCGAAATCAGCACCAGCGCTTTCACACCTTGCTCCAGCACTTGCGCTACATCAGCCACGGTGGGCAAAAAACCGTTTTCTGCATGCGCCTGCACGGTTTTTATTTCAATGCCCATACTTTGCAGCGTGCTCTGGTGGTTGAAATAATAGGGTTCAACCAACGCTACGGCATCTCCGGCGCGGGCCATCACCTGCATGGCCACCGCAAACGCCTGGTTGCAGCCAGAAGTTATCTGGATCTGGGCTGCGCCCGGATGGATGCCGTAAATACGCGCCATCCAGTCTGCAAGGGCGCTGCGCAAGGCAGGTTCGCCTTCAATATCGCCATACTGGCAGGTTTGCGGGTCGGCCGCCAGATCAGCCAGGCGTTGCAAAATGCGTGCGTGGGGGGGGTAGCCCGGAACCGCCTGGGAAAAACCAAGCAGCGGCCCTTGCGCGCCATCGTAGGCTTGCGCCCACGCTGCTACGGCAGGCACGGCAGGCGCTGCCAAAGAGGTAACCCAGGGATTCAAGCCGATAGCAGGTGTGTGTACAGCCATAAAAATGAAAAATCAGACGCGCCGCAGGCAAGCTGGGGCAAGCAAACAAGTGGAGTGCAGGATGCGCTGCCAAGCGTATCACGGAAGGCGTGCTTGCCAGATCGGGAGATGCGAGGATTTTGCCGGTCGGGCTGGTCTTGCGTGCAGCGCCGCGTTTGAACGCGATGACGCAAATCAATCAGCAGCGGCCCTTGTGTTGCCGTTGATATAGCGCTCTTCCCAGTCGCTCAAGGCAAAGCTGTAGTGCTCGTTGACCTTGTCGCTGTCGCCAATCGTCATGTGCGTGTCCACAATCAGCCCGTCGCTCAGGTTGAACAGCCAGCCATGCAGATAAAGTTTCTGGGCGCGGCTCCAGGCGTCGCGTACCACGGTGGTGTTGGCCACATTGCGCACCTGCTCGATCGTGTTGAGTTCGCACAGGGCATCGTGCTGCCGCTCTGCCGGAACCCTGCTGAGCCGGTCTTCGTGCAACACCATCACGCTGCGCACGTGCTGGATCCAGTTGTCGGCCAGCCCTACCCGGCGGTTTTTCAGCGCCACCTCCACGCCACCGCAAAGGTAGTGGCCCACCACCAGAATATGCGGCACACGCAACACATCCACCGCAAACTGCAGGGAACTCATGCAGTTGAGGTCGCTGTGATCCAGCACATTGGCGATATTGCGATGGACAAACACCTCGCCCGGCAGTTTTTCGATGATCTGCGTCACCGGCACACGGCTGTCGGAGCAGCCCAGCCACATGTACTGCGGCGTCTGGTGCTCGACCAGCTTGGTGAAAAAGCCGGGGTGGTTGTCCGCCATGTTCTCGGCCCAGTGGCGGTTGTTGTCGAACAATTCCTGCAGGGGATGTGGCGAGATGGGCATGGCAAACCTGTCCTTTGAAACGCAAGTACTGGATGCAAGGGGTTAGCAAATTTTTGCTTTAATTTATTTTTAAGACAAGAAGAAGAACAGGCTTTTTCGAGCCGCGCAGCACGATTGTTGTGAGCCTGCATCGCCCACGCATTCCGTGCCCTGGCGCGCCTCCCATGGGTTGCATCATATTCATTTTTTGATAAAGACATGGAAACAAAAAATAACAAAATCAGATTATCAAACCGCGCGCCATTTCACGAATCCCGGATATCTGTTGTGTATATCCATCAAAACCCTTGCATATACAGGATGAATATCGCTAAGATTCGCCCCCATGAAAAACACGACCTCCATTTCTGCGCTTGCAGGTGTGACTTCAGGTAAGGCATGTGCCATTGCGGTGCTGTCTGCCGGGCTTTGTGCTACCCCTGTTGTGGTGGCCAAAGGGCGCAGCCACCTCCCCGCTACGGTGCAAACGGCCAGCACCCAGTTCTCGGCACCCTCTGCCGCTGACGGTGCCAAAGCCGCTGAACAAATGCCGCTGGGCAAACCCACCACCTTGCATATGCCCGCCGACGAGGCCTTGCAGGCCTCCTTCCAGCAAGGCACGGCCTCGTGGTATGGGCCGGGCTTTCACAACCGGCTCACCGCCAATGGCGAGCGTTACAACATGGACGCCCTGACGGCCGCCCACCGCACCCTGCCCTTCGGCACCATGGTGCTGGTCAAGAATGCGGCCAATGGCAAGACCGTCACGGTGCGCATCAACGACCGTGGCCCTTTCATCAAAGGGCGCATCATCGACCTGAGCCGCGCTGCAGCCAGGCAACTGGGCTTTTCGGGCGTTCAACGGGTGGTGCTGTACAAGACCCAAGGCGGCAAGGTGCAGAAACTGGCCCCGGCCAAGGTCCGTAAAACCGATCTGGCGCCTGCTGCCGAAGCAGCGCCTGCACTGGTCTCCAGCAACAACTGATCACCAGGGCGCCAGCGCCGTGCGCTTGAGCACAAACTGGCGCTGGCGGTAATCGGGCAGGATTTTTTCCACCCAGGCCCAGAAGCGCGGGCCGTGGTTCATTTCGTGCAAATGCGCCAACTCGTGCACCACCACGTAATCCAGCACGTCGGGCGGCATTTGCATCAAACGCCAATGCAGGCGGATAACACCGCTACTGGTGGCACTGCCCCAGCGCCCTTCGGCTTGGCTCAACTTCAACTCCCGCCAGCGCACATCCAGCAAAACAGCAAAATGATCCAGCCGGGCGGTGAATACTGCCAAAGCCTGTTGCTGCATCCAGTGCGTGACCACAGCGCGCAGATCGGCGGCTGGCGTCTGTTGGGGCAACTCCAGCCACAGCACGTCGGCTGCAGGTGTTGACACAGGCGGTAGTTGCGATGACGCGCCCTCAACGGCGCCCGGCAGACCCTGTTGTCCACCGGATTCCAGACGTGCGGCAGCCACAATGCGCCTGATGCGTGCGGGAGTCATCCGGGCCGCGCCAGCACCACCCGTTTCACCCAGCAGACGGATTTGCAGCAACCTGCCGCGCCAAGGCAGGTATTGGCCGTCTTGCCAGAGCGGCGCATTCTGCGCGCCCAACGCGCGCTGTTTGGCTTGCTGCTCCAGCTTGCGCACAATCCACCCAGCCTTTTCGTGCAGGATGCGTTCAATTTCTCCCACACTCACCCAGATGGGGGCGTTGACCTCCAGGCCCTGCTGTGCGATGCGCATGCCCACGGTACGGCGGCGACGACGCTGCAAAAGTAGGCCAAAGCCTGCCCGTTCAGCACAATCTGCCGGTTGGCCTGCGGATGTTGCAAGGCAGGCACCACACGGGTGCCATGAGAAGGTGCGGGCGGGTTTTCGGGCACCAGCAAAGGCGACGGATGAACCGTCTCTGGCCCCGGATGTATTGATGGGGGAATACGGGCGCCCGAGGGGATACCAGGGCTGATCCAGCTTTGCTCCTCACCCCAATCCAGATTCAATTGCCGGGGATCAGCCGTTCGACCTCTACCCATGGCTTCAGACGCTTTCTGCGCCTATTTTTGCTTTTTTGTCGGCTTCTTCTCGCATTTTTTCTGAATTTCGCTCTTCTTTCGCCAGCAAATCTTCGGCAAACGCCAGCAAATCGCTGTGCACCTGGGTGTTGGGTGGAAAGCTGGCATCCAGAGCACGATCTCGCCAGACCCTGCCTTCGCCCGTGCACACCAGATGCGGCTGAAACCCGGCTGAGGCCGCCGCCTGCATGTCGCGCAAGGCATCGCCCACCATGGGGATCTGCTTGGGCTCCACGCCGTAGCGTTTGGCAATGTCCAGCAGCAGGCCCGGCTGCGGCTTGGCACACCTGCAGTTGTCCTCAGGCCCGTGCGGGCAGAAGAAAACCGCGTCCAGACGCCCGCCCGCAACGGCCAATTCCTGGTGCATGCGGGTATTGATGGCATGAAAAGTTGTCATGTCCAGCACCCCGCGGCCCAAACCGGGCTGGTTGGTCGCCATCACCACCAGCCAGCCCGCGCGATTGAGCAAGGCCACGGCTTCAAGCGCACCCGGCACTGGCTCAAACTCTTCTGGTGTGCGGGTAAAACCCTCGCGCCAAGTATTGAGCGTGCCATCGCGGTCAATCACGACCAGGCGGGGTTGGTTTTTGTTGCGTGACATACTTTGATTCAATCGGTGAATACAAGTGTACGGTCAAAACCAGAGAGCGCAAGCCCCTGTCCCTGAGCGATGATATTTACGCCGGTTGCAGCGCCGCGTGCATTTCCTGTACCGATACCACGCCCAGCGCGTCGATAAAGCCCATGCCTTCCACGGCGGCTTCGGCACCTGCAATCGTGGTGAAGATGGTGACACGCGCTTGCAAGGCGCTGGTGCGGATGGCGCGGCTGTCGGCAATGGCGTTGCGGCGGTCTTCAACGGTATTGATGACCATGGCAATTTCGCCGTTCTTGATCATGTCGACGATGTGCGGGCGGCCTTCGACCACCTTGTTGACCGTTTCGCACGGCACACCTGCGTCGCGGATGGCCTGCGCCGTGCCGCGTGTTGCCACCACGGTAAAGCCCTGCGCCGCAAGGTTTTGCGCAATCTCCACCGCGCGCGGTTTGTCGCTGTCTTTCACGGTCAGGAACACCTTGCCGTCTTCGGGTTTGGGCAGTTTTTCGCCCGCGCCGATCTGTGCCTTGACGTAAGCCTCGCCAAACGTTTTGCCCACGCCCATGACTTCGCCCGTAGATTTCATCTCGGGGCCGAGAATCGGATCCACGCCGGGGAACTTGACGAAGGGGAACACGGCTTCTTTCACGCTGAAGTACGGCAGCTCGCGTTCGTCCGAGCCGATGCCTTGTGCATCCAACGACTGGCCGACCATGCAGCGCGCCGCCACCTTGGCCAAGGGCACGCTGGTGGCCTTGCTGACAAAGGGCACGGTGCGGCTGGCGCGCGGGTTCACTTCCAGCACATAGATCACGTCTTGCACCTTGTCTTGCGCGTCGGGCACTTCCTGGATGGCGAACTGCACGTTCATCAGCCCCACTACCTGCAGGGCATCGGCCATGGCTGCCGTCTGGCGTTTGAGTTCGGCCACGGTCGCGGGCTTGAGGTAATACGGCGGCAGCGAGCAGGCCGAGTCGCCACTGTGTACACCCGCCTGCTCGATGTGCTCCATCACGCCGCCGATGAAGACACGGCCGGTCGCGTCGCGCACGCAATCCACATCGCATTCGATCGCGTCATTGAGGAAGCGGTCCAGCAACACCGGCGAATCGTTGCTGACCTTGACCGCTTCACGCATATAGCGTTCAAGATCACGTTGTTCGTAGACGATTTCCATCGCACGGCCACCCAACACATAACTCGGGCGCACCACCAGCGGGTAGCCCAGCGCTTCGGCTTTTTCCAGCGCCTCGGCCTCGGTGCGCGCCGTGGCGTTCGACGGCTGGCGCAATTGCAGGTCGTTGAGCAGTTTCTGGAAACGCTCGCGGTCTTCGGCTGCATCGATCATGTCGGGCGAGGTGCCGATGATGGGCACGCCCGCAGCCTCCAGTCCCAGCGCGAGTTTCAACGGCGTTTGCCCGCCATACTGCACGATCACGCCAGTGGGTTTTTCCTTGTCAACAATTTCGAGCACGTCTTCGAGCGTCAGCGGCTCGAAGTACAGGCGGTCGCTGGTGTCGTAGTCGGTCGAGACGGTCTCAGGATTGCAGTTGACCATGATGGTCTCGTACCCGTCTTCGCGCATCGCCAGCGCCGCGTGCACGCAGCAGTAGTCAAACTCAATGCCCTGCCCGATGCGGTTGGGGCCGCCACCCAGCACCATGATTTTTTTCTTGTCCGTCGGCTCGGCCTCGCATTCATCGGCGTAGGTTGAATACATATAGGCCTTGTTGGTGGCAAATGCGCCGCCACAGGTATCCACACGCTTGTACACCGGGTGTACCTTCAAGTCCACGCGGTGCTGGCGCACGGCCGCTTCGGTGCTGGCCGTGAGCTTGGCCAGACGCCGGTCGGAAAAGCCTTTTTGCTTGAGCATGCGCAACGTCGCAGCATCCAGCGAAGCCAGGGCACCCTGCCCTTTTTCCTCCACCCGCTTGTCCAGCGCCAGTTCCAGCTTGACGATTTCTTCAATCTGCACGAGGAACCATTTGTCGATTTTGGTGATCTGGTGCACCTCATCCACGCTCCAGCCCGCTGCAAAAGCGTCGCCGATGTACCAGATGCGCTCTGGCCCCGGGTCGCCCAGTTCCATCTCCAGCAGTTCGCGGTCTTTGGTTTTTTCGTTCATGCCATCGACGCCAACTTCCAGCCCGCGCAGCGCTTTCTGGAACGACTCCTGGAACGTGCGGCCGATGGCCATCACC
>JAUNUE010000012.1:18353-18636 GCA_030538335.1 Allobrachymonas sp.
AAAGCGCGGAATTTTCGTCACGACGTAATCCACCGTCGGCTCAAACGCCGCAGGCACCACGCCATTGACCATGTCGCTGCGCAACTCGTCGAGCGTGTAGCCCACCGCCAGCTTGGCCGAGATACGGGCAATGGGAAAACCCGTGGCCTTGGAAGCCAGCGCAGACGAGCGGCTTACGCGCGGGTTCATCTCGATCACGATCAGGCGCCCGGTTTTGGGGTCAGAAGCAAACTGGATGTTCGACCCACCCGCCGTCACGCCAATCTCGCGCAGCACGGCCATG
>JAUNUE010000013.1 GCA_030538335.1 Allobrachymonas sp.
GGAAGGGGAGAGAGGCATGACCTGCTTGCGTATCAGGGAATCAGCGCACGCCGTCGGCACAACCCCTGTAGGTGGAGTTGCCGTAGCTCAGCGTTGCATGGAATTCACGGGGGCCATTGCCTTCGGTTGCCTTGTCGCAGGGGCCGGAGCTGATGTCCAGCGTTACAGCCACATCGCCATCAGTGCCGTCGTAGTTCACGCCCTTGGCGTAGGCCGAGCGGGTAACGGTAATAACGCGTTGGGGTTCGTCCACCCCGACGGTTTCAGGTACATCAAAGCTGAGCCGATCGCCATTGACTTCAGCCTGCCACGCGGGCGAAAAGCCATAGGCCGTGAAGTGCGTGACGGGGCCGTCTTGTGCGGGTGCAGCCGCTTCAGCGGGCGCTGGTGTGGGGGGCGTTGGAGCAGGCACAGGGGTTGGGGCAGGAGCCGCTGGCGCAGCAGGCGGAGTAGTAACTTCGGTTTTCTGGCAGGCAACCAGACCCAAAACGCTGGCGCAGGCCACGGCCAATGCAGCTTTGCGGATGGAGGGGGGGACGGCAATAAGTGACATGGTGGTTTCTTTCGGTTGAGGATGCTTGCAATCAGTTTCTCAGCGGTTTGCTGGTGTTCATCATGTGCATGATGCGGTCTTGCGTTTTGGGGTGCGCGAGCAGCGTGGTGAAGGCGTCGCGTTCCAGTTGCATCAGGTAGGTTTCGTTGACCAGCGTGCCGGGGTCCACATCGCCGCCGCAAACGATGTGGGCGATGTGGCTGGCGATGTCAAAGTCGTGCTGGCTGATAAAACCGCCGTCGCGCATATTGACCAGTTGCCCCTTGATGGTGGCGATGCCGTCGCGCCCGGCCACCTTGAACAGGCGCGGCAGCGGCGGGCGGTAGCCGGTGTTGAACATGGTCTTGGCCTGCTCGATGGCGACGTGCAGCAACTCGTCTTTGTTGGGCACGATGATGTCGCTGTCGAGCACATAGCCGAGCTTGCGGCTCTCCAGCGCGCTGGTGCCGACCTTGGCCATGGCCGCAGCCGTGAAGCCTTCGGTGAGGAAGGGCAGCAAATCCTTGCCGGTGCTTTTTTCAGCCATTTCAGCCGCGCGGCGGGCGATGTAGGTCAGGCCGCCTGCGCCGGGGATCAGGCCCACGCCCACTTCCACCAGACCGATGTAGCTTTCCATCGCCACCACGCGGGCGCTGCTGTACACGGCCATTTCACAACCGCCGCCCAGTGCCAGGCCGCGGATGGCCGAGATCACCGGCACCTGGGCGTAGCGCATGCGCAGCATGAGCTGCTGCAGTTCTTCTTCCATGCCGGCCACGGTGGTTTTGCCACCGGCCATGAAGGCGGGCAAGACGGTCTGCAGGTCGGCACCGGCGCTGAACCATTCGTCGTTCGACCAGATGACCAAGCCCTTGTAGTCTTTCTCGGCCAGGTCAATGCCGTGCATCAAACCTTCGCCCACGTCGGGGCTGATGGTGTGCATCTTGGTCTTGATGGAGGCGATCAGCACCTCGTTGTCGAGCGTCCACAGGCGCAGGGCCGGGGTTTCTTCGACGGTGGTGCCTGCCGTGGCGGGGTCGGGTGCCTGGCTGCCAAACACGCTTTCGGGGAAGGGCTGGCGTTTGTACACCGGCAGATCAAGCTTAGGCTCGAATTTGCCGGTTGTGGGGTTCCACGAGCCTTCGGGCTGGTGCACGCCTCCGCGCTCGGCCACAGGGCCTTTGAAGACCCAGTCGGGTAGCGGCGCTTTGGAGAGCGCCTTGCCTGCGTCGATGTCTTCCTTGATCATTTTGGCCACGTCCAGCCAGCCCGCTTCTTGCCACAACTCGAACGGGCCTTGCTTCATGCCGTAGCCCCAGCGCATGGCAAAGTCGATGTCGCGCGCGGTGGGGGCAATGGCTTGCAGGTGCACGGCGGCGTAATGGAAGCCGTTGCGCAGAATCGACCACAGGAACTGGCCCTGTGCGCCTTCGGAGTCGCGCAGCAGTTTCAGGCGCTCAGCCGCGGGCTTCTTGAGCATGCGGCCATACACATCGTTGGCCTTTTCGCCCGAGGGCACGTACTCGTCGCTTTCGGCGTCGTAGCGCAGGATGTCTCGCCCGACCTTCTTGTAGAAACCGGCCTTGGCTTTTTGGCCGAGGTTGCCTTTTTCGATGAGCTGCGACAGCACCTTCGGGGTGCTGAAGCTTTCGTAGAACGGGTCGGTTTCGGCCGTCAGCATGTTCTGCATGGTCTTGATGACATGCGCCATCGTGTCTAGGCCCACTACGTCGGCGGTGCGGAAGGTGCCGCTGCTGGCACGGCCCAGCTTCTTGCCCGTCAGGTCGTCAACCACGTCGTAGGTCAGGCCGTATTTTTCGGCTTCCAGCATGGTCGAGAGCATGCCGGCCACGCCGACGCGGTTGGCGATAAAGTTGGGCGTGTCTTTGGCGCGCACCACGCCCTTGCCCAGTGTGCTGACGGCGAAGGTTTCGAGGTCGTCGAGGATTTGCGGTTGTGTAGTCGGCGTGGCAATCAACTCCACCAGGTACATGTAGCGCGGCGGGTTGAAGAAGTGGATGCCGCAGAAGCGCGGGCGGATGCTCTCGGGCAGCGCCTCGCTCAATTGGGTGATCGACAGGCCGGAAGTGTTGGACGCGAGAATGGCGTGCGGCGCCACATGCGGCGCAATCTTGTGGTACAGGTCGGTCTTCCAGTCCATGCGCTCGGCAATGGCCTCGATCACGAGGTCGCATTCCTTGAGCAGATGCATGTGCTCGTCGTAGTTGGCGGGCTGGATCAGGTCGGCGTCTTCAGGCACGCCCAGCGGCGCGGGCTTGAGCTTTTTCAGGTTCTCGATGGCCCTGAGACTGATGCCGTTCTTGGGGCCTTCTTTTGCCGCAAGATCGAACAGGATCACGGGCACTTTGCAGTTGGTCAGATGCGCGGCGATTTGTGCGCCCATGACACCGGCGCCGAGCACGGCGACCTTGCGGACTTGGAAACGGGACATGTTTTTTTCCTTATGGCCCGTGCCATGCCTGGTGGGGCACGGCGCGGGGTGATCTGTCAAACAGAAATTACTGCACGCGCACCCAGGTCTGGGTACGGCCCATGAAGCGGGCACCAACATAGCCGCGCACGTCAAGCTTCTTGCCACCGTCAGTAGGGGTGAGCACGAGCTTGTAGACCTTGCCCTTTTCAGGATCAAGGATGTTGCCGCCAACCCATTCGTTGGCTTCGGCGTCTTTCTTTGCGCCGCGGATGATTTCGAGGCCGACGATGCGTTTGTCCTTGCGGTCGCCCTCGCATTTGTCGCAAACGGCTTCGGGGTCAGCCCCTTTGCGCAGCAGTTTGGTCACGCGGCCCGAAAGCACGCCGCCGCGGTCGGAAATGACCACTTCCGATTTGGCTTCTTTGGTGGCGTCGTCAATGGTGCGCCACGTGCCCACAGGCGTGGCTTCTGCCGCCAGCACCGAGGCACCCAGGCCCATGGCGGCAATGGCAAACAAGGCTTTTTTCATGGTTCGTCTCCTGATTAGTCCAAGCGTCTACCTACACATCCGCGCTGCCGCGAAGGGCGTGCAACGCACCATGCCGCCCCGGCACCTGTTGGGGAACAGATGCCGCAAGCAACATCCTTATGCCAGCGCTGCTTCCGTATCGAGCAGCACCTTGCTGCCCGAGCGGGTGGTTTGCATCAGGCTGGCGGTTTCAGGATACAGCCTGCTGAAATAGAAGCGCGCGGTCTGCAATTTGCCCTGATAAAAACTGTCGGTATTGCCGGCCTCGATGGCGCGCAGGGCGGCCTGTGCCATGCGTGCAAACATGTAGCTGAACACCAGATGCCCGGCCACGCGCAGATACGGCGTGGCCGCAGCACCCACTTCGTCGGCGTTCTGCAGGCCGCGAAAGCCGATCTCGGTGGTGAATTTTTCCATCTGCCCGGCAAGGGTTGCCAGCGGGTTGATGAATTCAGCCATCTTTTCGTTCACGCCTTCGGTCTCGATGAAGGCGGCAATTTCCTTGCCCAGTTTCTTGAGCACGGCACCCTGGTCGCCCAGCACCTTGCGGCCCAGCAGGTCGAGCGCCTGCACGGTGTTGGTGCCTTCGTAGATCATGTTGATGCGCGCGTCGCGCACAAACTGCTCCATGCCCCATTCGTGGATGTAGCCGTGGCCACCAAACACCTGCTGGCACTCGACCGCAGCGGCAAAGCCGTTGTCGGTGAGGAAGGCTTTGACGATGGGCGTGAGCAGGGCGACGAAAGCGCCTGCATCCTTACGCACCTTTTCGTCGGGATGGTGCAGCTCTTTTTCGATCAGCAGCGCGGTGTACATGGCCAGCGCACGGCCACCCTCGGCCCAGGCCTTGGCGGTGAGCAGCATGCGGCGCACGTCGGGGTGCACGATGATCGGGTCGGCGGGCTTGTCTTTGGCCTTGGTGCCCGAGAGGCTGCGCATCTGCAGGCGGTCTTTGGCGTAGGCCAGCGCGTTCTGGTAGGCCACTTCGGTCAGGCCGAGCGACTGGTTTCCGACACCCAAGCGGGCGGTGTTCATCATCACGAACATGGCACGCAGCCCTTTGTTCGGCTCGCCAATCAAAGTGCCGGTGGCGCCTTGCAGCACCATCTGCGCAGTGGCGTTGGCGTGAATGCCCATTTTGTGCTCCAGTGCGCCGCAGTGGATGGCGTTGCGCGCGCCCATGCTGCCGTCTTCGTTGACGTTGAATTTGGGCACGGCAAACAGGCTGATGCCTTTGCTGCCTGCAGGCGCGTCGGGCAGGCGGGCCAGCACCAGGTGCACGATGTTCTCCACCATGTCGTGTTCGCCAGCGCTGATGAAGATTTTTTCGCCTGTGATCTTGTAGCTGCCGTCGGCCTGTGGTTCGGCCTTGCTGCGCAACAATCCCAAGTCGGTGCCGCAGTGCGGCTCAGTCAGACACATGGTGCCGGTCCATTCGCCGCTCACGAGCTTGGGCAGATACACCTTTTTCTGCCAGTCGCTGCCGTGGGCGTGCAAGGCCTCATACGCCCCGTGGCTCAGGCCGGGATACATCGTCCAGGCCTGGTTGGCCGAGTTGAGCATTTCGTACAGGCACTGGTTGACCACGTGCGGCAAGCCCTGGCCGCCATATTCCGGATCGCACGAAAGGGCCGGCCAGCCGCCTTCCACATACTGCTGATACGCTTCTTTAAAGCCTTTGGGTGGCGTCACTTCGTGCGTGGTTTTGTCCAGCTTGCAGCCCTCGGCGTCGCCGCTCAGGTTGAGCGGAAACACGACCTGGCTGGCAAATTTGCCGCCTTCTTCCAGCACGGCATTGATGGTGTCGGCATCCATGTCGGCGTGCGGGGGCAACGCCTTCAATTCCGTGACGGCATCCAGCACTTCGTGCATGACAAATTGCATGTCGCGCAGGGGCGGGTTGTAACTGGGCATGGATCACTCTCCTTGTGAAATGTAGGGGCTATTGGTATGTGTTTGAAAGGGTATGCAGGTGCACTCAGGCAGATGGTTTTTGTGCCGCCTGCACCATGCTGGCGGCCACCAGCCGTGCCTGCGAGCAGGGCTGGGCGCCGTAGCAGTTGAGGATGCGCTCGAAGCCGTGTTTGACACGCTCAAGGGCATTGGAGCCTTCGAGGAAGCGCGCCTCGTAGTGCACGCTCAAAATCAGGCCGTGCAACTCAAAAATGATCTGGTAAGGGTCGATGCCCTGCTTCATGTGGCCTTCTTCAATCGCCTGCTCAATGGCGCGGCGAAAGGCAGCCAGCCAGGTTTTCATGGCGTGCTGCAGGGCGTCGCGCACCTGGCCTTTGCGGTCGTCGAACTCGACCGCGCCGCTGATGAAGATGCAACCCGACTGCACTTCTTCGGTGACGCGGCGGATCCAGTTCTCGAACATCGCACGCACGCGGGGCAGGCCACGCGGCTGCTGCAGCGCGGGCTGAAAAACTTCTTCTTCAAAACGCTGGTAGTACTCGTTGATGATGGCGATTTGCAGGTCGTCGCGTGAACCGAAATGGGCAAACACGCCCGATTTGCTCATGCCCACCATTTCGGCCAGAGCGCCAATGCTGATGCCTTCCAGTCCCAATTCGCTGGATAAGGCCAAGCCTGCATCCAGCAGCACGGCGCGCGTATGCTGACCCTTGGGCAGCACGCGGCGGGAGGGGGGTTCAGCCGATGTCAGGGCAGAAGAAGCGGGTTTGGAACTGGCCATGGTCAAATAATAGCAAACAAAAAAGAACGGACGTGCTTTTCAGCGCGTCTCAAAACGTAAACGCGGGAAAACACCAGATATTTAGTGGTTGTACCAGAATGTCTGCACACAGAGGTGCAGAGAAGCGGATTAAAAACAAGGCATTACTCATCAAGAAAAATGTGCGTTCTTGCGAGGCGGATCGGCATGCGCTCAAGCCAGCAACTGGCGCAGACAGGCATCCAGTTGTTCGGTGGGCTGGCGTTTGAAACCGCTGCGCACATGGCGGTGCATGCGACCAATGGCAAAGGCCACCATCACGGCGCTGCGCACCTGCGCATCCACCGTAGGTGTGGCAGACGCCTGGCTTTCGGCATGCTGGCGCAAGCACTGGCGCAGATGCGATTCGATCTTGTCAAACAGCAGGTTGATGCGCTGTTGCAGGCGCTCGTTTTCCAGCACCAGCGCATCGCCCACCATGACGCGCGCCATGCCGGGGTTTTTTTCGGCGAATTGCAGCAGCGTGGCGAGGATGCGTTGCGCCTGTGCAGCGGGGTCTGGCTCGCGTTCGGCGATCTGGTTGATCAAGCCCAGAATGCTTTGCTCGATGAAGTCGATCAAGCCCTCGAACATCTGTGCCTTGCTGGCAAAGTGGCGGTACAGCGCGGCTTCGCTCACCTGCAGTTGGGCGGCCAGTGCGGCCGTGGTGATGCGCTCGGCGCCCGGCTGTTGCAGCATGTGCGCCAGTGTTTCCAGGATTTGCTGACGGCGCTGTCCGGGTGCCGGCCGCTTGCGTGCAGCAGCCGGGTCTTTGGCTGGTTCGGCGATGGAGGAAGCGTCGTCAGGTGCGGTCATGGTGCTTTGGGTAGTCAGTCTCTGTCAGATTCTCGCATACCTGTTCGACAGACGTTGGGCATGGCCACAGGCCTCTTGCAAGCTGCCCGATAATGCCCATCTACTAGCCATCTCCGTCCCTTTTTGTTCCTTATATATGTCAGATACGCTGATCCCCGCCACCATCATCACCGGCTTTCTCGGCTCGGGCAAGACTACGCTGCTCAAGCGCATTCTCACCGAAGCGCACGGCGAGAAAATTGCCGTGATCGAAAACGAGTTTGGCGAAGAAAACATTGACAACGACATCCTCGTGGCCGACAGCGCCGAGCAGATCATCCAGATGAGCAATGGCTGCGTGTGTTGCACCATCCGCGAGGACCTGCGCAGCACCCTCACCGACCTGGCGGCCCGACGCAAGAGCGGTACCTTACAGTTTGACCGCGTGGTGATCGAAACCACCGGCCTGGCCGACCCAGGCCCGGTGGCGCAGACATTTTTCATGGACGACGCTGTGGCCGAGCAATACCTGCTCGATTCCATCGTTACGCTGGTGGACGCCAAACATGCACACCAGCAACTCGATGAACGGCTGGAGGTGCAACGTCAAGTGGGGTTTGCCGACCAGATCTTCATCAGCAAGGCCGACCTGGTCTCGGCAGAAGAACTCGCGAGCCTGCAAAAACGCCTGGCGCGCATGAACCCGCGTGCCAGCCAGAAGGTGGTGCATTTTGGCGAGGTGCCCTTGAAAGACGTGCTCGATCTGCGCGGCTTCAACCTCAATGCCCAGCTCGAACTGCATCCTGATTTCTTGCCTGAAGTCAAGCACGCGGCAGACTGCGACCATGCGCATGCGCCGGGAGAAGCATGCAACCACGCCGGGCATGCCCATGCAGATCACGGCCACGACAAGCACGATCACAATTGTGGTCATGCAGGTTGCGGGCATGATCATCATGGTCACCACCACGCCCACGACGACGATGTGCAGAGCTTTGTCTACCGTACCGACAAAGTGTTCGACCCGGCGTTGCTGGAAGATTTTCTCGGTGCCATCGTCAACATCTATGGCCCCAAGATGTACCGCTACAAAGGCGTGCTGGCCATGAAAGGCACCGACCGCAAGGTGATTTTCCAGGGCGTACACCAGTTGATGGGCAGCGACCTGGGCGCGCCGTGGCAGAAAGGCGAGCCGCGCACCAGCAAAATGGTGTTCATTGGCGTGGATTTGCCCAAAGACATTTTGCAGCAGGGGCTGGAACAGTGTCTGACGAACAAGTGAAGAATTTCACGCAACTTAATCCTACGCATGGATTACTTTGCAAGACAGATGGCATAGAATGGTCGTTTCCCTTGGGGGAGATGGCCTGTAGATGCAAGGGCAGCGCGCAAAGAGCCTGGGTTGCTTCCTTTCCGGGTGGCAGTTGGCAAAACGGACAGGCTTGGCATTATGGATAATGGGAATAGGGCAGTTTGCCCGGCAAGGATTGCAACTTGAAAAACAACTGGAAAAAAAAGGCGCCTGACACGCTGACGGATGAAGAAGTGCTGGCCATGCCAGACTCTGAGTACATGAACGATGTGCAGTTGGCTTTTTTCCGCCACAAGCTGCTGCTGTTGCGTGACGACATCCTGAACAATGCGGGTGAAACGGCCGAGAACCTGCGCGAAGGTGCCACCGTGGTGCCTGACCCCGCTGACCGTGCCACCATTGAAGAAGAACATGCGCTGGAGTTGCGTACGCGCGACCGTGAGCGCAAGCTACTGAAAAAAATCGAACAATCCATCCAGCAGATCGATGCAGGCGAGTATGGATATTGCGATGAAACGGGCGAGCCGATTGGCGTCGCCCGGTTGATTGCACGGCCGACGGCGACCCTGTCGCTGGAGGCGCAGCAGCGGCGCGAAATGCGCCAAAAAATGTTTGGCAACTGAACGCCGACACACGCATATGTGTAGCCAGGCGATAAAGTTGTAGCACACCGCTTATGGCGCAGTCTGACAAAAATACCTTTCTCGGAAAACTGGCGCGGTTCGTCTCCAATCCGAATACGGACTGGAAAGCGCTGGACAGCGCCATCCCCCCGGTATCGGCTGGTGCCAGGGGCGGGGCTGTGCCCGGCCTGACGCCCGAAGAGTTACAGGCATTGCGCCATCAGCGGCGCAAGCGCAACCGTAACATCCGCGTCAAGGAGTTTGCGATGTTGCGTCAGGTGCGCGCGGGTGCCAGCATTCCTGGCGTGCAGTTCGACCTGAACAGCGGCGCCATTGGCAGCGACACAGTGCCTGCTGCCATGCCTGCACTCAAACAAGCGCCCCAGCGTTCCACGCATATGGCTGGATTTGATGTCAACCAAATCGACCATATCGAGCGCCAGATGGCCGAGCAATGGTGGGACAACGGGGGAGCTGCGCCTGATGCTGTGCCAGCTTCGTTAACGGAAGCAGTGCCTCCCACCCAGATGTTGATTGAGACAGAGGAAGAGGCTGCAGCGTCGATGGCAGATGACGCCTCTGGCGAAGTCATTGCTTTTGATCCGGCGTTCTTTGCTTCCCAACCTGTCCCTACCGAACGCGAGGCGGATTTCAGGCCCATGCGTGACAGTGCCTTTGCCAACGGCACGGGCGAACAGGTTGATTTTTCAGACGGGCAAGCGGCGACAGAAACTTTCGTCTTTCAGAATCCCGCCTCGGAACTGGAAATGGATGGCGTCCTCTCTTCTTCCGGGGTGCCTCATACTGCGCCCATGGCTGGGACAGGCGCCCCCATGATGGAGTTCATCCCGGTTCCACTGGCTGCAGACGAGGTTCAGTCTTTGGCCGAGGCCGAACTGGTGCAAGGCGAGTTGCAGTCGGGGGCAGTGACATTTGAGGCGGCAGTCCCGCCCAACTATGGCGTAGAAGATCTGCCCGAAAGCCTCAATGAACCGGCCATTTTTTATGCGCAGGGGCAATTGGAGCAGTGCGAGGCGTCTTTGTTGGAGTTGGCGCAAGCCGAGCAGAAAATCCTGACAACACAAGAGGGACATGTCGAGCCGCATGTGTTGCTGGCGTTGCTTGATTTTTACCGCTCTACCAGCCAGGAAGAAAAATTTGAAGTGGCCAGTATCGAGATGGTGCAGCATTATGACCGTTCGGCTCCGCAGTACCGCGGAACGGATCTGGGCGCCGCCAGCCGTATCTTGAGCACCATGGCGTCGTGCGTGAATATCGACCATGTCTCGCAAGGCAACTGGCTGTGCCCGGCCGAGCTTGACCTGACAGATGTGATGCTGCTGCGTTCCCAGTTGATGGAAAACCCGGTGCAGGTGCTGCTTGATTGGCGGCCTCTGGAGCTCATCCTGGAGGATGCGGTCGAGCCGTTGCTGGACCAGTTCAGGGATTTGGCAAGTCGCAAGATCGATCTGCTGATGTGGGGCGCAGATCATTTGCTGGAGGTGTGCAAGACCCATATCGCATCAGCGGATGGCAAAACGGCCAGTATCCTGGCATTGTTGTGGTTGCTGCGCCTGGAGCTGGTACGCATCATTCACGGCCAGGAAGCATTCGACAACGAAGCGCTGGAATACTGCATTGCACTGGAGGAATCGCCCCCGGCATGGGTGCGTACCCGCTGCAACTACATTGATGCCGACAACGCCATCAGCCTGCTGGATGGTGCAGACGACGATGATGGAGCGACAGGCAAGCAAGCGCCCAAAACGGTTGATGCGCACCTCAAACATCCTTTGCAATGGCAAGGGGTTCTTCAAGGTAGTCTGCAGCCTTTGCTGCAGACCATCGACGAAGAGTGCGGCACCCAGCCCCGTGTCATTGACTGCCGTCAACTCGACATCATGGATTACGCCGCTGCAGCCGAACTGCTGCAGTGGCTGATCACGCAGGAAGCGGCTGGTCGACAGGTACGCTTCATGCAGGTCAGCCGCCTGATGGCCGTATTCTGGCGCATCATGGGCATCACGGCCAAGGCCACGGTAGAGTTGCGCCGCGATTGATTTTGCTGCAGTGGTTTGCTTTGGTATTTTTCTGAATTTTTCAACCAGCGCTGGCGGTAACGCACGGCGCTTTTCGTCATCATGGGTATGGAATCATTTCGCGGTACGACCATTTTGAGTGTGCGCCGCCATACGCCGCAGGGCGTGCAGGTTGCTTTGGGCGGCGATGGCCAAGTCACGCTGGGCAATGTGGTTGTCAAGGGCACGGCGCGCAAGGTGCGCAAGCTTTACAAGAACCAGGTGCTGGCCGGTTTTGCGGGCGCTACAGCAGACGCGTTTACGCTGTTTGAACGCTTTGAAGCCAAACTGGAAAAGCACCAGGGCCACCTCACGCGTGCGGCCATTGAACTTACGCGCGACTGGCGCACCGACCGTGTGCTGCGTCGGCTGGAGGCCATGCTGGCCGTAGCCGACAAAGAGGCTTCGCTCATCATCACCGGCAATGGCGATGTGCTCGAACCCGAGCATGGCATTGTTGCCATCGGCTCGGGTAGCGCCTATGCCCAGTCGGCGGCGCGCGCCTTGCTTGACAACACCGATCTGCCTGCAGATGCCATTGTGCGCAAGTCGCTGGAAATTGCAGGTGAGCTGTGCATCTATACCAATATGCACCACACCATTGAAACCTTGTGATTTTTGATTTGACAGAACACAGAGGCGCAGAGACACAGAGAAAAGCGGAGATGTTTCCTCTATCTGCATCTTTGTGATACATCGCTCGCAATAGAGGCTGCCTATAGCCAAATCTGAAAATAATCAGACACCGTTCGCCCTGAGGTATCGAAGGGCAGATACCTTCCATGTGGGCTTCGATACCTCAGCCCGAACGGATCGGGCGAAAATTGTCAAATTATTTCTTGAAATGACTATATTAAAAAAGACGCATATTTTTCGGGCAGCTCTTGCCTACCCAGAGCCTTCCAAGCTTCATCTTCACCTTTCTTCCTCTGTGTCTCTGCGCCTCTGTGTTCTGTTGGTATTTTTTTAGCCATTACCATGTCCTCCATGACTCCCCAGGAAATTGTTTCCGAACTCGACCGCCATATCGTTGGCCAGCAAGAAGCCAAGCGCGCCGTGGCCATTGCCTTGCGCAACCGCTGGCGGCGTCAGCAGGTGGATGAAAAGCTGCGTGCCGAAATCACGCCGAAGAACATCCTCATGATCGGCCCCACGGGTGTGGGTAAAACCGAAATTGCACGCCGCCTGGCGCAACTCGCCGATGCGCCCTTCATCAAAGTAGAAGCGACCAAGTTCACCGAAGTGGGCTATGTGGGCAAGGATGTGGATTCGATCGTGCGCGATCTGGTCGATATGGCCGTAAAGCAAACACGCGAAACCGCCATGCGCGCCCAGCGCCATAAAGCGGAGTCAGCCGCAGAAGAGCGTGTGCTCGACATCTTGCTGCCTGCGCCGCGCAGCAATGGTGGTGGCGACTATCCCGACAGTGCAGATAGCAACAGCAGCACGCGCCAGGCCTTCCGCAAAAAACTGCGCGAAGGCCAGCTCGACGACAAAGAGATCGAAGTCGACCTGCTCGACGCCACGCCCGCCATGCAGATCATGGGGCCGGCGGGCATGGAAGAAATGGCCGAGCAACTGCGCGGTATGTTCAGCCAGTTGGGGCAGGACAAGCGCAAAACGCGGCGCGTGAAAGTGGCTGAAGCGCTGCGTCAGATCACCGAAGAAGAGGCTGCCAAGCTGGTCAACGAAGAAGACATCCGCAGCACGGCGTTGCAGAATGCCGAGCAGAATGGCATCGTGTTTCTCGACGAGATCGACAAGGTGGCGGGTGCGCAGGAGCGCAGCGGCGCCGATGTGTCGCGCCAGGGCGTGCAGCGCGACCTGCTGCCGCTGGTCGAAGGCACGAGCGTGAGCACAAAATACGGCATGGTCAAGACCGACCATATCCTGTTCATCGCTTCGGGGGCTTTCCACTTGAGCAAACCGAGCGATCTGATTCCCGAGTTGCAGGGGCGCTTCCCGATCCGTGTGGAGTTGCAAAGCCTGTCGCAGCAGGATTTTGAAGCCATCCTTACGCAAACGCACGCTTCGCTGGTGCGTCAGTACCAGGCTCTGCTCGAAACGGAAGGCGTCACGCTGTCGTTCCAGCCCGATGGGATTGAGCGTTTGGCAGAAATTGCCTTTGCCGTGAACGAGCGCACCGAGAACATCGGCGCACGCCGCCTGGCAACGGTCATGGAGCGCCTGCTCGAAGAGGTAAGTTACAACGCCAGCAAGCTGCAGGGGCAGACGGTGGTGGTGGATGCGGCCTATGTGGATGCGCGCCTGGCCGAATTGAGCCAGAATGAAGACCTCTCTCGCTACATTTTGTAACTAATTTGTAGTTTATTAGATTTCACCTGACAAAAAAACGCTAAGTCATTAATTTCAAAAGAATTGATGCGGTGAAAAGCAGAGTCTCTGCTAATCCTTTGATTTTATTGAAAAAAGATTTTGTAAACGCGATTGTGCAGGCGTCCCTTTGCTGGTAGAGTGTCGAAAAGTGAGAATAAGTGGCAAAAAGAGTCATTTATTACCGTTTTCATCCTTTTCCTGAGCCGCATATTCCGTGTTTGAAGGTGCCAGCACCCTTTCTGTTGATGCCAAAGGCCGGATTTCGATCCCGACCCGGTACCGCGACGCGCTTACGGGCGCGTCCGGCGGCATGCTGCACCTCACCCGGCATTTCAACGAACCGTGCCTGCTCCTGTTTGCCGAAGAGGAATGGGGGCGCTTTCGCGAACGGGTCGCGCAATGGCCTGCATCTGACGCCTGGGCCAAGCGCCGCACGCTGGGGCATGCCGTGCAGGTGGAAATGGATGCCGGCAGCGGCCGCATCCTGATTGCGCCCGATCTGCGCGAAGCCGCACGCATCGGCAAGGAGGCCAAGCTGCTGGGCAACGGCAGCCACTTCGAGCTGTGGGACAAGGAGCTGTACGGCATCAAGGAAACGCACGCCGAGCAGGAGCCGGTTTCGGCCACGCTGGCAGGATTTGTGTTCTGAGGGCGGCGGGATGGGGACAGAAAACAAACACCTCACGGTCATGCTGCAGGAGGCAGTCGATGCCTTGGTACACGATGCGCGCGGCAGTTATGTTGACGGCACCTTCGGCCGCGGTGGCCACAGCCGGGCCGTTCTCGGGCGGTTGGCGCCCGAGGGGCGTTTGCTGGCGTTTGACAAGGACACGCAGGCGGTAGCGCACGCGCAGGCCACCATGGATGACAGCCGTTTTTCGATACGGCACGCCAGTTTTGCTGAAATGGCCGAACTGCCAGATGCCAGTGTGGATGGCATCTTGCTGGATCTTGGCGTGAGTTCTCCGCAAATCGACACCCCGGATCGGGGCTTTTCTTTTCGTCACGACGGCCCGCTGGACATGCGCATGGATACCACGCGCGGCCAGAGCGTGGCGCAGTGGCTGGCAACGGCAGAACAGGCCGAGATTGTGGAGGTGATACGTGACTACGGCGAAGAACGGTTTGCTGCACCGATTGCAAAGGCGATTGTTGCTCGCCGCCAGGAACCCGGCGGCATCACCCGCACATCAGAACTGGCCCAGCTCGTGGCTGGTGCGGTCAAAACCCGCGAGCCGGGCCAGGACCCTGCAACGCGCACATTTCAGGCTCTTCGGATTTTCATCAACGCCGAGCTTGAAGAGTTGCGCCAGGCACTCGACACCAGCCTGCGCATCCTGCGACCCGCAGGAACGCTTGTAATCATCAGCTTCCATTCGCTCGAAGACCGCATCGTCAAGCAGTTCATGGTGCAGCATTCCAAAACGGTGTTTGACCGCCGCCAACCCGCCTTGCCGCAGCACCTGCTGGGCAACGATGCCGTGTGCAAGCTGCGCCAGGTGCGCCGCATGCGGCCGTCGGCGCATGAGGTGGCGGCCAACCCGCGCGCGCGCAGCGCCGTGTTGCGTGCAGCGGTGCGCAATGGGGATGCGGCATGACACGCGTCAACATCCTCCTGCTTGTGGCGGTGCTGGCGAGCGCGCTGTTCCTGGTGCGCCTGCAGTACCAGTCACGCACCATCTACACGGCGGTAGATGCCGAACAGGTGCGTGCGCGCAAGCTTGACAACGAACGGGAGGCGCTCGACGTGCAAAAGCGTGCGCAGGCTGCTGCGCTGCATATTGAAAGCACGGCGCGTTCGCGTCTGGGCATGCGCGAGGCCACGCCTGCCATCACCCAGTATGTGCAGTACCGTGACGGTCGTACCGTGATCAGCGGCCCCGCAGCCGTGCCTGCATCTGCTGCTGCAACGTCAGCCACAGCCAGGAGCCGCCCATGATCGGCAAATGGTGGGGCGCGTGGCGCAACAAGAAAGACAACAGCCGCGAAGACCGCGCGCTGCAGAAAAGCCTGCGCGGCGTGACCAGTGTGAGAGGCGTCAAGCAGTTGTCGCTGGGCGCAAACCCCTTGCTTACCAGCCATACGCCGGTGTGGCGCAGCCGCCTGCTGGTAGCGGGGCTGGCGCTGGGTTTTGTGACGCTGGCTGCACGCGCAGCCTACGTGCAGGTCATCAACAACAGCTTTTTCATCAGGCAGGGCGAGGTGCGCTTTACCCGTACGCTTGATTTACCGGCCAACCGCGGGCGCATTCTTGATCGCAATGGTTTGATCCTCGCATCGAGCATACCGGCGCAGGCAATCTGGGCCTTTCCCGAGGAGGTGGATGCGCAGGCCGACAAGGCCAGGCTGGCCCAAATGGCCAAGCTGCTGGGCATGCCGTTGAAAGATATCGAGGGCAAGTTGAAAGACGAGGACAAGACCTTCGTTTACCTCAAACGCCAGGTCGATGAAGACACGGCGCGCCAGATTGCGGCCCTGCAAATCAAGGGCATTTACCAGCTCAAGGAATACCGCCGTCAGTACCCCGAAGGCGCATCGATTGCGCATATCGTGGGTTTTACCGATATCGAAAGCCACGGCATTGAAGGCATCGAGCGCGTGTTTGATGCGCAACTGGCGGGCAAGGCCGGTTCGCGCCGCGTGATCCGCGACCGTTTGGGCCGGGTGGTTGAAAGCGCGGGCGATGGCGTGGCGCCGGTAGATGGCAAGGACGTGCACCTGAGCATCGACAGCAAGGTGCAGTACTTTGCCTGGCAGCGGCTGCGCAGCGCGGTACTGGCGCAACGTGCCAAGGGCGGCAGCGTGGTGGTGCTGGATGCGCAGACTGGTGAAGTGCTGGCGCTGGCCAATTACCCGAGCTACGACCCCAACGACCGCAAGTCGCTGTCGGGTGAGCAACTGCGCAATCGCGCACTGACGGATGTGTACGAACCGGCATCTACCATCAAACCCATAACCGTAGCGCTGGGGCTGGAACATAAAAAAATCACACCACAAACCACCATTGCGACCGGGCCAGGAAAAATCACCATCCATGGCGCGACGATTGGCGACGTGCGCAATTATGGTGATTTGACCGTGGCTGGCGTGCTGCAAAAATCCAGCAATATCGGCACGGTAAAAATCGCACAGCGGCTGGGCTCACGCGATATGTGGGAGAACATGCGCTTGCTGGGGCTGGGCGAACGTCCTGATTTGCCCTTTCCTGGTGTGGCTGGCGGCCGCCTGCGCCCCTGGAAAAACTGGCGCCCTATTGAGCAGGCCACCATCTCGTATGGCTATGGTGTATCAAGCAGCCTGTTCCAGATAACCCGTGCCTATTCCACTTTTGCTAACGATGGCGTATTGCTGCCCGTCAAGTTGGTGCGCACACCAGATGAGACTGTCCCGGCAGACAAGGGCGTGCAGGTTTATAGCTCCCAGGTGGCAAAACAAATGCGTGACATGTTGCACCGCACCACCTTGTCGGGCGGCACTGCACAACAGGCACGCACAGAAGGGTATTCAGTAGGCGGCAAGACGGGTACTGCGCGCAAGCAGATCGGACGCAGGTATTCCGAGACCAAGTACCGGGCTTCGTTTGTAGGCATTGCCCCCATCGACCGGCCGCGCATTGTGGTGGGCGTGATGATTGACGAGCCGCAGAACAGCATCTACGGCGGCGCGGTGGCCGCGCCCGTGTTCAGCGAAGTGGTACAGCAATCCCTGCGTTTGCTGGGCGTGCCGCCCGACATGTCGGTGCAGGCGGGCGTGGTGGTTGATGCCGAGCAGGAGTCGCTATGAGTGCGGCGCTGGCCACCTCCTTCGTTACCTTGCAAACGCCTGCGCAAGCAGCGGATTGGCTGCGCGCGCGCGCCACCCGTTTGCAGACCGACAGCCGCAAGCTGCAGGCAGGCGATGCCTTCATCGCCTGGCCGGGTGCGGCGCATGATGCGCGCAAGCACATTCTCTCGGCCCTGCAGCAAGGGGCAGCGGCTTGTCTGGCCGAGGCGCAGGGTGCGCAAGATTTTGATTGCATGCAGGTCGGTGCGCTGGCAGAAAACCAGACCGACAAGCTCGCGCTGTACGAAGGCTTGCGCAGCGCTATGGGGCCGATCGCATCGGCGTTTTACGGCCACCCTTCGCACACAGTCGATGTCATTGCTGTGACCGGCACCAATGGCAAGACCAGCACGGCCTGGTGGCTGGCGCAGGCCTTGTCCAAAGCCAACGCCGCCGGTGCAGGCATGGTGGGCACGCTGGGCATTGGCCTGTTCGTGAACGGCCAGCCGCAGGTGCAAACCACCGGGCTGACCACGCCCGACCCGGCGCTGCTGCAACACCACTTGCGGCAGTGGGCCGATCAGGGTGTGCAGGCGTGTGTGATGGAGGCGTCGTCGATTGGCATTGAGGAGCACCGGCTCGACGGCACGCGCGTGCACACCGCCGTGTTCACCAACTTCACGCAAGACCATCTCGACTACCACGCCGACATGCAAGCCTACTGGCAGGCCAAGCGCAAGCTGTTTGCCTGGCCGGGTTTGCAAGCCGCAGTTATCAATATTGATGATGCGCACGGCAAGGCGCTGGCTGCTGAGCTGCAAGGCCAGCCATTGGATATCTGGACGTTGTCTTGCAATGCAGATACCACCGCACGTTTGCAGGCACTGGACGTGCGGTATGGCGCTACAGGGCTGGAATTTGTGGTGCAGGAACGCGATGGTGCGCGCGTTGCGATGCAAACCGGGCTGATCGGCCATTACAACGTATCCAATCTGTTGGGCGTGCTGGCCTGCTTGCGCTTGCGTGGTTTTTCGCTGCAGCAGGCGGTGGATGTGTGCGCAGATGTGCAGCCGGTGCCTGGGCGCATGCAGTGCATTGTGCAAGACGGTTTACCGTTGGTTGCGGTGGACTATGCCCATACGCCCGATGCGCTTGAAAAAGCCCTGCAAGGCCTACGTCCGCTGGCCGAGAGCCGTGGCGGGCGGCTGTGGTGCGTATTCGGTTGCGGCGGTGACCGTGACCCGGTCAAGCGCCCGTTGATGGGCGCGGTGGCTGCGCGTCTGGCCGATGTGCCTTTCATCACCAGTGACAACCCGCGCACCGAGGTGCCAGCAAGCATCATCGCGCAGATCCGCGCCGGGGTGCCTGCCGGTACGCCGACCTTGCGCGAAAACGAAA
>JAUNUE010000266.1 GCA_030538335.1 Allobrachymonas sp.
GATCAACGTGCTGGCGCTGATTGGATCGCTGTACGTGATGAACGTGTACGACCGCGTGGTGCCCAACCGCGCGATGGAAACCTTGTGGGCCTTGTCGATTGGCGTGGTGCTGGCCAACGTGTTTGAATTCATTGCCCGCACGGTGCGCGCGCGGCTGACGGATATTGCGGGCAAGAAGGCCGACCTGGTGATCAGTGCGGCGCTGTTCCGGCGGGTCATGGCGCTTGATCTGGCGCAAAAGCCCGCGTCGGCAGGCTCGTATGCCAACAACCTGCGCGATTTTGAATCGGTGCGCGAGTTCATGACCAGCATGTCGTTGCTGGCGCTGGTGGATTTGCCTTTTGTATTGCTGTTCATCTTCGTGATTGCGATGGTGGCGGGGCCGCTGGCCTGGGTGCCGCTGGTGACGATTCCGATTGTGGTGATTGTGGGCCTGCTGGTGCAAAAACCGCTGGCGTATTACATCAACCAGTCGATGCGCGAAGGCTCGCAGCGCCAGGGTCTGGCGGTAGAGGCCATTGAAGGGCTGGAAACGCTCAAGACCAACAACGCCACCAGTTGGGCGCAGTCGCGCTGGGAGCGCTTCACTGCTGTAACGGCCGCGTCGGGCATGAAGGTGAAAGACCTGACCAACCTGGTGATCAACTTCTCGCAACTGGCGCAGCAGCTCAATACCGTGGGCGTGATTGTGTGGGGCACCTACCTCATCCACTCGCCCAACCCCGAGTCACGCATCACCATGGGGGGCATGATCGCCACGGTGATTTTGTGTGGCCGGGCGCTGGCGCCGCTGTCGCAGGTGGCTGGGTTGATGATGCGCATCCAGCAAACACGCACCGCCTTGCAGGGCATTGATGCGGTGGTGGTGCGCAAGATCGACCGCGACCTGGGCCGACAGTACATCAGCCTGCAACAGGTCAAGGGCGAAATGGGTTTTGAGAACGTGACCTTTCGCTATTTTGAAAAAGGCAATCCGGCCATACGCAACCTGCGGTTCCAGATCAAGCCGGGCGAGAAGGTGGGCATTCTGGGGCGCATTGGCAGCGGCAAGTCGACCATGTTGCGGCTGGCGGCGGGCTTGTATGAGCCGAGCGACGGCTACGTTACGCTTGACGGCATGGACGTGCGCCAGATCGACCCGAGCGATGTGCGCGCCCACGTGACCTTGTTCAGCCAGCAGCCGCGCTTGTTTCTGGGTACGCTGCGCGAGAACCTGCAACTGGGCCGGGTCGACAGCAATGCCGACGACGAGGTGTTGATGGCGGCGCTCAAGCGCTTCGGTCTGGATGAGTTGGTGCGCCAGCACCCGCTGGGTTTGAACCTGCCCATCGGTGAAGACGGGCATGGCCTGTCGGGCGGGCAAAAGCAGTTGATGTGCCTGGCGCGGCTGGCGCTGCGCGATCCGCAGGTGGTGTTGCTTGATGAACCCACCAGCGGGTTGGACAACATGACCGAGCAGTTTGCCTTGCAGGCGGTGGCCAAATGGGCAGAAGACAAGACGCTGCTGGTGGTAACGCACCGGCCGCAGGTGCTGTCGATCGTGAGCCGCATCATCGTGATCGAGCAGGGACAGTTGCTGATGGACGGCCCGCGCGATGCGGTGCTGCAGCGCCTGAGTGCGCCCGGCAACACGGCGCCCTCGCCGGGGCCGATTGCGCCACAGCCCGGCCAACCCGCAGGTGCGCGACAACCGGCTGGCAGGCAGCGCAGACAGCAGCCCAATGTGCAAATCACCAGGGTGGTGCAAGAGCAGCCGCCACAGGCAACCTCGCAGCCGGGCGGACAGGAGCCGCAAGCATGAACATCAAGGACATGTTCCGCAAGGAAAAACACCAGCAAACCCAGCGGGTGGCCGATGCCGACCTGCCGCTGCTCAACGACCTCAATGCCGCCATCCAGATGGAAAAGCACAAGGGCATGTACTGGACGATTTTTGTGCTGGTGGCCTTGCTGGTGTCTTTCATCGTATGGGCGTATTTCAGCAACATCGAGGAGGTGACGCGCGGGCGCGGCAGCATCATCCCTTCTTCGCGCGAACAGGTGATTGAAAGCCTTGACCCCGGCGTGCTGGCAGAAATGCTGGTGAAAGAAGGCGATGTGGTGGAAAAAGACCAGGTGCTGCTGCGGCTCGACAACACGCGCAGCCTGGCCATATTGCGCGAATCCGAAAACAAGGTGGCCGCCCTCACGGCCATGG
>JAUNUE010000267.1 GCA_030538335.1 Allobrachymonas sp.
TCCCATCGTATGCGCGCCTGTTACGTTTAGAATCGGCCAACCATTACAGACTATGAACAACCATGAGACATCCTGTTTTTGCTCCTTCCTGGTTTGCCTGCCTGGTTCTCGCCCTGCTCGCCACAGCGTGCAGCAAAGACCCTGAACCCCAAACAAAAAACCAACCTGCTGCGCCAGCATCTGCTTCCAGCACTTCAAGTGCAGTTGAACCGGCTTCTGCTGCGGCATCGGCACAAGCTGCTGCATCACAAGCCGATGCCACCGTATCTGCCAACGCGCTGTATCAGGCCGTTTGCGCGGCCTGCCATACCGATGGCGTGGCCGGTGCCCCTAAATTGGGCAACCGCGAAGACTGGCAGCCCCGCCTGGCACAAGGCGAAGCCGCGTTAATGGAGTCGGTGATGAACGGCAAAGGTTCCATGCCCATCAAAGGCACGGCACTGGACGCCAGTGAAGAAGAACTGCGCGATACGGTGCGGTATATGGTGCAGGGCGCCCAGTAAGACGCTCAAGGACGATAGCGCCCACTGCAATCGTTTACGGGTGTCAACCCACCGCTGCCGCAAACACCTCGATCAAACTGCGGATACGCTGCTGCTTGAGTTTGAGCGCGGCCTGGTTCACCACCAGGCGCGAGCTGATGGGCATGATGTGCTCGACCTCGACCAGCTTGTTGGCCTTGAGCGTATTGCCCGATGACACCAAGTCGACAATGGCATCGGCCATGCCGGTGAGCGGCGCCAGTTCCATGCTGCCGTAGAGCTTGATCAAATCGACGTGCACGCCTTTGGCGGCGAAAAAATCGCGCGCGATGTTGACGTATTTGGTGGCCACGCGCAAACGCGCGCCCTGGCGTACCTTGCCAGCGTAGTCGAAATCGGCAGGCGCAGCCACACTCATGCGGCACTGGGCAATTTTCAGATCCAGCGGCTGGTACAGGCTGGTTTCGCCCCATTCGGCGCAATGCTCGATCAGGGTGTCGCGCCCGACCACGCCGAGGTCAGCACCGCCATACTGCACGTAGGTGGGCACGTCGCTGGCGCGCACCAGCACCACGCGCACCTGCGGCTGGTTGGTGGGCAAAATCAGCTTGCGCGATTTTTCCGGGTCTTCAAGCATCTTGATGCCTGCGGCTTGCAGCAGCGGCAGCGTTTCGTCAAAGATGCGCCCTTTTGATAAAGCCAGCGTGATCATCATCTCAGGCCACCCTTTGCACGTCTGCGCCCAACGCGCCCAGCTTTTCTTCCATCTGGTCGTAGCCCCGGTCGAGATGGTAGATGCGGTCTACCGTGGTTTCGCCATCGGCCACCAGCGCAGCAATCACCAGTCCGGCGGATGCGCGCAAGTCGGTCGCCATGACGGTGGCGCCCATCAACTGCGGCACGCCGTCAACCATGGCCGTTTTGCCGTCGATCTGGATGTTGGCGCCCAGCCGCGCCAGTTCGCTCACGTGCATGAAGCGGTTCTCGAAAATGGTTTCGGTCACCATGCTGCTGCCCTGCGCTACGCAGTTGAGCGCCATGAACTGCGCCTGCATGTCGGTAGGAAAGCCCGGATACTCGGTGGTGCGAAAGCTCTGCGCCTTCAGCGCCTTGCCGCCCAGGCTGCTGATATGGATACCCTCCCCCACCACCTCTACCGTGGCACCGGCATCGCGCAGTTTTTCGATCACGGCATCGAGATGGTCGGCACGCGCCAGCTTCAGCAAGGCGTCGCCGCCCGCTGCGGCTACCGCGCACAAGAAGGTGCCTGCTTCGATGCGGTCGGCCACCACAGTGTGCTCGCAACCGTGCAGTTTTTCAACGCCTTCGATGGTGATGCGGCTGCTGCCGTGGCCTTCAATCTTTGCGCCCATCTTGATGAGCATTTCGGCCAGATCAGGAATTTCCGGCTCTTGCGCGGCGTTTTCCAGCACCGTCACGCCCTCAGCCAGCGCAGCCGCCATCAGAAAGTTTTCTGTGCCCGTAACCGTGATCATGTCGGTGGTAATGCGTGCGCCCTTGAGCCGCTTTTGCCCCGGCGGCAGGCTGGCTTCAATATAGCCGTGCTGTACTTCGATCTCCGCACCCATGGCCTGCAGGCCCTTGATGTGCTGCTCCACCGGCCGCGCGCCAATGGCACAGCCGCCCGGCAGCGAGACTTTGGCACGTCCGCAACGCGCCAGCAATGGCCCCAGAGCCAGCACC
>JAUNUE010000268.1 GCA_030538335.1 Allobrachymonas sp.
GATCCATAGCGCGATCAGCAGGAACAGGGGCGAAAGCAAAAGCAGGCCAATGGCTGCAAGCACCACGTCAAAACCGCGTTTGAGCGCCAATGATTTCATCAGGCAAATATCTGCTTCAGTGCAGCAATTACGCGCTCCTGCTCCGCATCGCTCATAGCCGTGAACAACGGAATGCTGAACATGCGTTGGTAGGCTTTCTCCGCTTCAGGGAACATATCGGGCGTAAGGCCGTAGCGATCGCGCCAGTAGGGCTGACGGTGCAGCGGCACGTAATGCACGCTGGTGCCAATGCCCGCATCGCTGAGCCTCTGAATCACTTCATCGCGCGTCAGTTGGGCCGCATCGCTCAGGCGCAGCACAAACAAGTGCCAGGAATGGATATCGCCCGCAGGTGCATCAGCAGGCAAAACCAGCGGCAAGTCTTTCAGCGCCTCAAGATACCGCTGCGCCAGTTGCTGGCGGCGCTGCAAAAATGCAGGCAGCCGCTTGAGCTGCACACGGCCCAGCGCGCCCGCCATATCGCTCATGTTGTACTTGAAGCCCGGTGCCACGATCTCGTAATACCACGCGGGCGTTTTGCTGGTAAAGCGGTCAAACGCATCGCGGTTGATGCCGTGCAGGCGCATCACTTTCATGCGGGCAGCAAGCTCTGCATTTCTCGTCAGCACCATGCCGCCTTCGCCCGTGGTCATGGTCTTGTTGGCGTAGAAGCTGAACACCGCTGCATCGCTAGGCAACTGCCCCACCAGCGTGCCCTTGTACGTGGTCGGCAGGGCATGGGCGGCGTCTTCGAGTACACGCAAGTTGTGCTTGTTCGCAATGGCGAAGATCGCATCCATATCGCAGGCCAGACCACCGTAATGCACCGGCATGATGGCTTTTGTTTTGGACGTGATAGCTGCTTCGATTTTGGCTACGTCGATATTGAGCGTAACCGGGTCGCAATCGACCAGCACCGGATCTGCGCCCAGGTAGCGCACCACTTCGGTGGTGGCGGTAAACGTCAAGGTCGGCGCGATGACTTCATCGCCGGGGCCTATGCCCATGGCTTCAAGCGCGAGGTGCAAGCCCGAGGTGGCCGAGTTCACGGCAATGGCGTGCAAGCCGTTGCCGCCCAAATAGTCGGCAAACTCCTGCTCAAATGCACGTGTTTCCGGCCCGGTGGTAACCCAGCCCGAACGCATGGCGTGCGCGACGGCCGCAATTTCTTCTTCGCCGATATCAGGGCGGGCAAAAGGGATGAAGGCTTGTTCTGTCATGATTTATTGCGTGCGGCACGCATTCAGAAAACGCTGTGCCAGCACCGGGTAGGTATGGTGTTGCAATACGAATTGTCGCCCCGATTCGCCCATGCGCACGCGCTTGGCGGCATCCAGCGCCGACAATTGCCGCAATCCGGCAGCGATGGCCTGGGGATCAGCGGGCGGCACGGTAATACCGCAACCTGCTTCGGCCACGGGGTCGTTGCCTGCCTCGACCGAATGCAGCACCACGCAGCCTGCCATCATGTAGTCCATCAGTTTGTTGGGCGCAATGCCGAAACGGTAGATCGGCACGCGCTGCCAGCCGATGTAGGCAATGTCGATCTGTGCGAGAAACGATGGAATCTGCGCCTTGGGGATCGGGTCAAAAAACGCCACGGTATTGTGCAAGCCCAGCGCCTGTGCCTGCTGTTGCAGTTCTGCTTTTTCGTGGCCGCTGCCAACCAGCACAAAGCTGAATGATGCATCTTTCAATAGGGCTGCCGCCTGCAGCATCACCTCCAGCGCATTGGGTGTGCCGTGTGAACCGGCATAGCCCACCACCGTGCGTCCTGCGGCTTTTTGCGCGGCGATATGTTGGGCGATGCTTGCTTGCAAAGGCGCAGGCTCGCCCTGCCATTCGTCCAGCGCAATGCCGTTGGGCACGATATGCAGCTTGCGCAAATCCAGCCCGTGCGCCTGCATGTGGTCGGCCACTTTGGGCAACATGCTTACCACCACATCGGCATGGCGGTAGGCATGGTTTTCGGCCGCCTGGCACAGCAGGATGAACGGGTGGTGCGGCGACATGCCATTGAGTTCGATGGGCGACAGCGGCCACAGGTCGTGCACCTCAAATACCAGCTTGCAGGGTTTGCCGGTTTTTCGCGTGTATTTTGCGATGCGCTCGGCCACCCAGATATCCATCGGGT
>JAUNUE010000014.1 GCA_030538335.1 Allobrachymonas sp.
GTGGTGATGATCGTGCCCTTGTTTTGCAGCGTCTGTCCGGCTTGCAGGCTGACATTGCCCGGTGCCTGGATGGTGCTGACTACGGCATCATGGGTTTCGGTGTGGTTCTCGGTCTTGGCACCACCCGCCTGCACGCCGATGAACAAGCCATTGAGCCCGGCGCTGATGAAGGGGCCGCCGTTGCTCAACTGGGTGTTGTTGTCGCTGCTGCTGGATTTGCTGTCGCCTGCCGCCACCGTCACATTGGGCGCCGTGATGGTCACTGGCCCGGAACTGGCGGCAATCTGGCTGCCCTTGAGGGCTACCGCGTTGCCGCCCTGGATGTTGACCGTGCTGCCGCTGAGGCTGTTGGCCGTGGCCAGGCCGCTGCTCTGCCCGGTCGTCGTGGTGACACCTTGCAGGTTCAGGCCGGCGGTGTATTGCAGCGCGCTGCCGTTTTGCGAAGCGTAACCGGCAAACCCGAGCGTGTAGTTCTGCTTGGTGCTGCCCGTTTGCGCATCTGCAATGTCGGTGGTCACGGCATTGGCAGCGTTCAGGTTGAGCGCCTGGCCTGCGGAGACGGCGCTGCCTGCCGCGCCTACATTGTTGCCACTGAGTGTGATGGCGCTCTGCGAGGTGACGCTGGAGCCCACGGTAGTGTCAGCCGAGGTGGTGGTGGCATCGCTGGCATCGGTAATGTTGAAAGCCGCGCCGTGGCGGTTGCCGCTGGTGCCCGAGGTGTTGTTGAATGCATATCCCAGCTTCACATCGCCATCGGACGAAGCCAGCTGCACGCCGTTGGTGCCGTTGATGGCACTGGCAGTCACGCTGACGCCGCCATTACCGTTGACGGCGACGTGCTGCCCCTGAATGCTGCTGCCATGCTGCGTGATGCTGGTGGTGCTGTTGTGGTGGTTCTCACCACCTGCAATACCACCTGCATTGAGAAAATCCACGCTGTTGGTTGACGTGTTCTGGCTGGTCTGGCTGCCGATGCTGGTAGTGCCCTGACTGGTCAGGGCCACCTGCTGGCCGCTCACCTGAGTGCCTTGCAGGGCCACGTTACCGCCGCTGCTGCCAATGGCCACATTACCGCCCGCCTGCAGGCTGGTGCCGGTGAAATTCTGTTGGCTGCTGGCCGTCACGTTGCGGCCAGTTTGCAGCGCATTACCCTGGGCGACATAGTTGACGGTGTTGCTGCTGCTGTTTTGCGCTACGGCGCCCGACAGGTTCACTGCCTGGCTGCCACTGACAGACAGGTCGCCGCCCGCGCTAACCGAGGCTGCCTGCGCATTGACGGCCCCGCTGGTGGCCTTGATGTTTGCATCTTGCGCCACCTGCCAGTTGTTGCCATACAGGTTCTGTGTCTGTTGTGTGGTGTGGTTCTTGTTGTTCCATGCGAACCGTGATTGCTCTACCGTGCTGCCGCTGGTGCTATTGGTCGTGGTGCTGCCAAGCTGCACGGTACCACCCGACACATGCAGGTTCTGCGCCTTGATCTGCACCGCATTGAGCGTATTGCTGCCGGCAGCCGACAGATCCACTTGATTGCCGCTGATCTGCGTGGCGCTGAAAGCCTCGTCGTGACTGGTGTTGGAAGTTTTGGAGCTCACCATCGAAGCGAAGTTGTAGGAAGAGTTGCCGGTGCTGCTGTCGCGGGACTGGATCTGGCCCTGTACGTCCAGATTGTTCGCCGCCAAGGCCACATCACCGCCCTTGATCTGGCTGGCTGTTACTTTCAGATTTCCGGCGGTGTTGACATCGACCAGACTGGTACCGTTGAGGCTGCCCTGTACCGAAGTGGTGGCTGTGGCATCCGTATTGTGAATACGGATGGCCCCAGCGTACATGCTGCCCAGGATGGCGCCATCGAGCACCGCAGTCGTTACGCCCTGGGGAGCCGCCTGTTCCGCCGCGCTTAACGGCGTAGTGGCCAGAGACCCGTCTGCGCGCACATGCTGGCGCCCCGACTTGACATTAATAGCGCTGTTGGCACTGACATTGCCGTTTACGTTGACACGCGGCGCAATCAGGTTGAGGACGTCTGCGCCGCCCACATGGCCTGTCACATTCAGCGCGTTGCTATTGCCGTTGGCGCCGACCTGATAGCTTGAAAGTGCGCCATTGCTGAGTTCGGGCTTGCCCACCACCAGGGAAGCCGAGGGCGTATTGATAAAGCCGCAGCCGTTGCAGGTGATGCCGTTGGGGTTGGCCAGCACCAGGTTGGCAGCCATGCCAAAAACCTCCTGCTTGCCCAGCAGCAGCGAAGGGTTGTTGCTTACCACTTCGTTCAAGATCACATTGGCCGACTGACCGCGCAGGTTGGCATTGGCCCCTAGCTGCCCTGCCAATTGCGAGGTACCGGCAACGGTGGCATTGTTCAGCACCGCGCCCTGTGTCGGCACGTTGTAATTGCTGTACTGGTTGTAGGACAAGCCCTGTGCATTGGGCGCCACGATGTTCACCACGGGCACGCCATTCTTGCTGCTTACCGAGGTTGCGCCCACAGGCGTGATGCTTTGCGCCATAAGGGGCTGCGCCGCTACCAACGACAGGCCGATCAGCGCTGCCAGTCGCCCTTTGCTGGAAAGTTTCCAGCGCCTTGTGTTTTCACGTTTCATTGTTTACTCCTTGCAGTTGGCGCGGTGCATCGCACCCGCTCTTCACTCAAAAAACCCGCGCTGCCGCAGCGCGGGCACGTTGATAAAACCGTCAGAATGTCCAGGTCACGCTTGCCGTCAGGCTGTTGCGCGTTTGCCTGGCCACCAGCAGGCGTGCGCGCGCCAGTTCCAGATCAGCCGCCAGATTGCGGTATTTCAGGCCGAATCCGGCGCTGCCGCTCACCACACGCTCGGTGCTGGCACTGGAGGCCGTGCTGCTGCGCACCACGCCCGCGTCCAGGCCGATGCGGGGCTGCACCGTCCAGTTGCCTACAGCCCATGTCGTGGCCAAAGTGTTGCGCACGGCCCAGCCGCGATCACCCGACACATTGGTATCAGCCAGTCCGCGCACCAGTGTGCGGTCAGACAGCAGCATCTGCTCGACCCCGTACAAGGGCTGACGAGCATGCTGCGCCACCAGTTGATGCTGGTGGCTCCAGTTCTTGTCCAGCGCCTGGAACTGTCCGTTCCAGCTCGCCGTGAACAGCACCTTGTCAAAAGCCGCATGTGGGTAAGCGGCAAACAGGGATGCAGGCATATTGCCCTGCGCTTGTTCGCGCAGCCCCTTCTGCCATTCCAGCCCCCACTGCGCTACGCCCGCTTCAAACAGGCGGGTGTGTGAAAGCCCGAGTTGTGATTTGAGAATGCTTGGGCTCTGGATGGCCAGTTCAGTGCCCATAAAGGTATTGCGCACATCCGACTTGGCCAGTTGCAGGTACAGCGAAGTAATGTGGCGTGCGCTGCGGCTGACTACGCGGTCGGCGCGCACCGCGTATTGCCGCATACTGCCCGCCAGCTCTGCGTTGACGCCCTGCAGGGGCTGCTGCGCCTTGTACGCCGAGGCGCTGGCCATTGCGCTGAAATTCCAGTAGCCATATGGCACGGCATACAGCAACGTGGCACCGTGGCTTTTCTGCTGACTGGTTCCAGGCCACGTGGAATTGGCCGACACCCACAAGCTGTCAGATAAACCCAGCGGGCTGTTCACCGACAAGGTACCGCGCACCACCCCGCGACCGGTACTGGAAGATCCCGTGTTATCCAGACTGATGGAACCATGCACTACGCCTGCGTCTCGGCTCGTTAGCCGCACCTCAACGGCATCCGACCCTTGCGGATAGACATCGGCCTGCACCTGCAGACCCGGCAGGCGCCGAGTCTGATCCAGCGCCTGATCCAGATCCTGCATGTTGAGCCAGCCTTGCCCCCGCTGCGGAAACAGGGTGCTTGGGTTGACTTGCCGTGTCTGGCCCGTTACTTTGGCAATGCGCACAGGTTCCACCACCAGCTCCAGCTGCTGGGGCAGCCAGAGCGGCCGAATGGCAATGCGGGGATAGCCACGCCGGACAAACGCCGCCGTAATCGCTTGCGTCAAGGCATCAACCTGCCCCTGCGACACACAGGGCGGTATCATGCGCCTGATCTCCATTTGCTCAGGTAGCGCTAACAGATCCAGCCCCGAAACATGCACCGAACGGGAGTCCGTACACTGTTGCACGGTTGCGGGCGCAGGCACGGCGTGCTGCTCACGATCTGGCGCAGTGGCGGTGCTGCCCCGCTCATCATGCATGCCCTCCATCTTGCGAAGCAACAGATTCTTCCGCTCTTGGGCGCGCAGCATATCGGTTTGCTGCAGACCGTTGACATCGCTGCGTGCTGCCGAAGGCGGCATTACCTGCTGCGCCTGAATCGCATGGCAGGCGGCAACTCCTGAAACACAAAAAACGACCGTTCGTGCAAATTTCGTGACAAAAAAAGGACGTATCACTGCGAAATATCGAAAACTGTGGGAAAAGTCGCATTTTTTTCTTATCTTGTGTAAATTTGATGAAATGCCGTGGTGATTCTTTACCTGATTTCCTTCAGGGAGTTCCCGTTCGCTTCCCGATTGCGGGCATTTTGTCGCGCTCCTTTCCGGGCAGCATCCGTATCGCATCGGGCTTTGATGACATCAAACGCCAAGTGACTGAACTGCTGGTGTATGAGGTGCAGGTAAGGGCAGAACATTGAACGCTGCGCCATCGCTGGCCTTTTCTTGCGTGAAGTTGCTGGCAGGGTCGTTGCCGAGCGGCGGGGCGGGCACGCAGTGGCAAAATGGTGCCGATTCAGGTGGTGGCAGGGCTGGCCATTCTGGAGCAACAGAACAATCCGCACTGACCGTGCAGCATTCTCTCGCGAGGCCCACGATGCGCAAGATCAACTCCATCCTCATCGCCAACCGTTCTGAAATTGCCATCCGCGTGATGCGCGCTGCATCCGAGATGCACATCCGTACCGTGGGCATTTACGCTGCGCAAGACCGGCTGGCGCTGCACCGCTTCAAGGCCGACGAGAGCTATCTGGTGGGCGAGGGCAAGCGCCCGCTGGAGGCGTATCTCGACATCCACGACATTTTGCGGATTGCCCACGATGCCAGGGTCGATGCCATCCACCCCGGTTACGGTTTCCTCGCCGAAAACCCCGATTTTGCACAGGCCGTGATCGACTCGAACATGCTGTGGGTTGGCCCCCGGCCCGAGGTGATGCGCACGCTGGGCAACAAGGTCTCGGCGCGCGAAGCGGCTGTGGCCGCGGGCGTGCCGGTGGTGCCCGCCAGCCCGCCCTTGCCCTACGATGTGGAAGGCTGCCTGGCTGCTGCGCGCGCCATCGGCTACCCGGTCATGCTCAAGGCCTCGTGGGGCGGCGGTGGCCGTGGCATGCGTGTGATCGAGAACGATGCCGAATTGCCTGCCGCCATCGAAGCTGCACGCCGCGAAGCCAAGGCCGCGTTTGGCAACGACGAGTTGTATTTTGAAAAACTGGTGCGCCGCGCGCGCCATGTGGAGGTGCAGATCCTGGGCGACCTGCACGACCAGGCCGTGCATCTGTACGAGCGCGATTGCACGGTGCAACGGCGCAACCAGAAGGTGGTGGAGCGCGCCCCCGCGCCCTACCTCAGCAACGCGCAGCGCACCGAGCTGTGCCAGAGCGCCTTGCAACTGATGCAGGCAGTGGGCTACAGCCACGCGGGCACGGTCGAATTTTTGATGGACGTGGACACGGGCCGGTTCTACTTCATGGAGGTCAACCCGCGCATTCAGGTGGAGCACACCGTGACCGAGGAAGTCACGGGCATCGACATCGTCAAGGCGCAGATCCGCATCAGCGAAGGCGCGCACATCGGCCAGCTTGAAGACGCGGTGGATGCCCAGGGTCAGGTGCTGCGCCGCGCCTCGGGCGTGCCTGCGCAGGCTGACATTCAGCTCAAGGGCCATGCGCTGCAATGCCGCATCACCACCGAAGACCCGGCCAACAATTTCTTGCCCGACTACGGGCGGCTCTCGGCTTACCGCAGCGCGGCTGGTTTTGGCGTGCGGCTCGATGGTGGCACGGCTTATGGCGGCGCGGTGATCACGCCGTATTACGACTCGCTGCTGGTCAAGGTTACCACCTGGGCGCCGACACCGAAGGAAGCGATCGACCGCATGTGGCGCTCGCTGCGCGAGTTCCGCATCCGTGGCGTGGCGTCGAACCTGCCGTTTCTGGAAAACCTCATCACCCACCCGGCATTTGCCACAGGTGAGTTGACCACGCGCTTCATCGACGAAAACCCCGAGCTGATGCACACCGCCACGCGCCGCGACCGCGCTACGCGCCTGCTGCGCTATGTGGCCGACGTGAGCGTGCACGGCCACCCCGAGATGAAGGGCCGCACGCTGCCCGCGCTGCCGCTGTCCAAACCGGTGTTGCCCAAGATCGGGCTGGATACCAACACCAGTTGCGCCATGCCCGGCACGCGCGACCGCTTGCGTGAACTGGGGCCACAGGGCTTTGCGCAATGGATGCGCGCGCAAAAACAGGTTCTGCTCACCGACACCTCCATGCGCGATGCGCACCAGTCGCTGTTTGCCACGCGCATGCGCACGGCAGACATGCTGCCCATCGCGCCGTATTACGCCTACGAATTGCGGGAGTTGTTTTCGCTCGAATGCTGGGGCGGCGCGACCTTTGACGTGGCCCTGCGCTTTTTGAAAGAGGACCCGTGGGCGCGCCTGGCGCAACTGCGCGAACGCATCCCCAACATCCTGTTCCAGATGCTGCTGCGCGGCTCCAACGCGGTGGGCTACACCAACTACGCCGACAATGTGGTGCGCCATTTCGTGCAGCAGGCAGCAGGTGCGGGCATCGACCTGTTCCGCGTGTTCGACTCGCTCAACTGGGTCGAGAACATGCGCGTGGCGATGG
Organism: Allobrachymonas sp.; assembly: GCA_030538335.1. Classification (GTDB taxonomy): domain Bacteria; phylum Pseudomonadota; class Gammaproteobacteria; order Burkholderiales; family Burkholderiaceae_C; genus Brachymonas. Next base: position 6,864 of record JAUNUE010000014.1, read on the forward strand.
ACGCCGTGATCGAGGCCGGTGCGCTGTGCGAAGGCAGCGTGTGCTACACCGCCGACCTGTTTGACGAATCGCGACCCAAATACGGCCTGAAATACTACGTCGGCATTGCCAAGCAGTTGCAGGCGGCGGGCGCGCACATCATTGGCCTCAAAGACATGGCGGGCGTCTGCAAGCCACGCTCGGCAGCGGCACTGGTCAAGGCGCTGAAAGAAGAAACCGGGCTGCCCGTGCACTTCCACACGCACGATACCTCGGGCATTGCAGCCTCCTCCGTACTCGCTGCGGTAGAGGCCGGTTGCGATGCGGTCGATGGTGCCATGGGCGCCTTGAGTGGCCTGACTTCACAGCCCAACCTCGCGAGCATTGCCGCCGCGCTGGAAGGCACCGAGCGCGACCCCGGCGTGCCGCTGTCGGCCATGCACGAAGCCAGCATGTACTGGGAGGGCGTGCGCCGCTACTACGCACCGTTCGAGAGCGAATTCCGCGCCGGCACCGCCGATGTGTACCGCCACGAAATGCCCGGTGGCCAATACACCAACTTGCGCGAACAGGCGCGCGCGCTGCGGCTGGAACACCGCTGGACCGAAGTCTCGCAAGCCTACGCCGACGTGAACAAATTGTTTGGCGACATCGTCAAGGTCACGCCCACCTCCAAGGTCGTGGGCGACCTGGCGCTGCTCATGGTGGCCAACGACCTCACCGCTGCAGACGTGGCCAACCCCGACCGCGAAATACCTTTTCCTGAATCGGTGGTGTCGCTGTTCAAGGGCGAGCTGGGCTTTCCGCCCGATGGCTTTCCCGAAGCGTTGTCGCGCAAGGTGCTCAAGGCCGACCCGCCCGCGCCCTACCGCCCTGGCGAGCGCATTGCGCCTGTTGATCTGGAAGCCACACGTGCCGAAGCCGAAGCGCTGTGCAACGCCAAACTCGACGACCGGCAACTGGCCTCGTACCTGATGTACCCCAAGGTCACGCAAAACTACTTCGAGCATTACAACAACTACGGCGACACTTCGGTGCTGCCCACGCCCGCCTTTTTCTACGGCCTGCGCCAGCAGCAAGACGAAATCGCCGTGAGTATTGACGCGGGCAAAACCCTGCTCATCAGCCTGCAATCGGTGCAGCCCGATCACGAAGCGCAGGAACACAAGGTGCAGTTTGAACTCAACGGCCAGTCGCGCATGGTGCACGTGCCCATGCGCAGCGTCGAAGGAGAGGGCAAGGCCCGCAGCGCCCAGAAGCGTCCCAAGGCCGAAACCGGCAACATCCAGCACCTGGCCGCGCCCATGGCCGGTACCATCGTCACCGTCGCTGTCAAACCGGGGCAAAAGGTCAAGGCGGGCGACCCCATCCTCGCCGTGGAAGCCATGAAAATGGAAACCCACCTCAGCGCCGAACGCGACGCCGAAGTCGAGCAGGTGCTGGTGCAGGCCGGCGACCAGATCGACGCCAAGGATTTGCTGGTGGTGTTCAAGGCGTTATGAATCACCTTGCATCACCATAGGGCAGAACCTCCGAAGGAGATTCTGCTGAATGGATACGCATGCCATCACCAAAACGGTTTGATCTCCTTTGTAACTATGTCCCAGAGGATGGACAGCAGACTCCAACGCATAGGTGCAATCAACCACCGCCATGTGTCGGAATCGCCTTCAGCGGTTCCAACTTGCACGGATTGAACATCAGGTAGTCGCCATCCTCCCGCAGCAGGAACCCAGCATCCGTTCGGGCTGAGCCTGTCGAAGCCCTGTCAACCTTTTGTCCTTTCGACAGGCCTGTCATCAGCAAAGTCGAATGGCTCAGGGCAAACGATTTTTGAACGATGCATGGTCGCAATAAAAAAGCCCCTGCATTGCTGCAGGGGCTTGGGGTTTTCACAAACGGTCAGCCTTTCACGCACACCACCTGCTTCAGGGTGTACACCACCTCCACCAGATCAGCCTGTGCGGCCATGACGGCGTCGATGTCCTTGTAGGCCATCGGTATTTCGTCAATCACGCCTGCGTCCTTGCGGCATTCCACGCCTTCGGTGGCGCGCATCTGGTCGGCCACGGTGTAGCGCTTTTTGGCGGCGGTGCGGCTCATCACGCGACCGGCGCCGTGTGAGCAGCTTTCGAACGACTCGGGGTTGCCCTTGCCGCGCACGATGTAGCTGCGCGCACCCATGCTGCCGGGGATGATGCCCAGCTCGCCCGCCTTGGCGCTCACCGCGCCCTTGCGCGTGACAAATACCTCTTCACCAAAGTGCGTTTCGCGCTGCACGTAGTTGTGGTGGCAGTTCACCGCTTCTACATGCGTTTCAAAAGGCTTGGTGATCACGCTGCGCAGGGCGGCGATCACGCGCTGCATCATCACGGCGCGGTTGGCGGCGGCAAACTTCTGTGCCCAGCCCACGGCCTGCACGTAATCGCCAAAGTACTGGCTGCCTTCTTCAAAGTAGGCCAGATCCTTGTCGGGCAGGTGCACGTTGTTGCGCTCGGCGTCTTTTTTGGCCAGTTCGATGAACTGGGTGCCAATGGCGTTGCCCACGCCACGCGAGCCGCTGTGCAGCATGACCCACACCGCCTGCGCTTCATCCAGACAAACCTCAATGAAGTGGTTGCCGGTGCCCAGCGTGCCCATGTGGCGGTAGTTGTTGGTGTTTTTCAGACGCGGGTATTTTTCGCAAATCTGCGCAAACTCATCGACTAGCTTGGACCAGGCCGCATCCGCCTCGGTGGGCGGTTGCTCCCACGAACCCTTGTCGCGCCCGGTTCTGCGCGGCGTCAGCCCGTGCGGCACGGCCTTTTCAATGGCCACGCGCAACAGAGCCAGGTTGTCGGGCAGGTCGCGGGCAGTCAGCGTGGTCTTGCACGCCATCATGCCGCAGCCAATGTCCACCCCCACCGCTGCGGGGATGATGGCCTTGAACGTGGGAATGACCGAACCCACCGTGGCCCCGATGCCGTAGTGCACATCGGGCATGGCGGCCACGTGCTTGAAGACGATGGGCAGGCGCGCCACGTTCTCCAGTTGTTTCTGCGCTTCGGCCTCTACAGGTACCCCGCGTGTCCACATCTTGATCGGCACGGCGTTTTCTGCGTCTTTTTGAATGTAGTTTTTGTCCATGATGATTCTCTTTATAAAACAACCGTCAGGCATCTGCATGCCTGACGGTTGAAAGGCCTCAACGCAGCTTCACCAGCCCGTTGAGCACTTGGTCCAAGCCACCGAATACGGAGATCTTGTCGATGCGCTCGGCCACGCGCTCCAGTGTTTCAAGCTCCTTCAGACGCAGGGCGATGGGGTTGTCTTCCATCACCTTGGCGGTGTTGAGCAAGGAGCGCGAGGCCGCGGTTTCTTCGCGGCGGCGGATCACGTTAGCCTGCGCGGCTTTTTCGGCTTCGACCACCTGGGCGAGGATGGTTTTCATCTCGCCCGGCAGCACGATGTCTTTCACGCCCACGCCGTCAAGCGCCAAGCCATAGCTGGCGAGTTTGCCTTTGACCCAGGTTGTGACGACTTCGTCGATCACGCCCTTGTTCTCCAGCAACTCGTCCAGTGTGCGGGTACCAACGGCAGCACGCAAGCCAAACTGCAGCTCGCGGTAGAGGTGCTCAGCCGGTTTTTGTAATTGCGTAAAAGCCTTGAGCACGTCGATGTAGCGCCAGTTGGCGGCCAGGTTCAGGCGCAAAGCGACCTTGTCGCGGGTCAGGATTTCCTGGCCCGACACTTCCAGCGTTTGCAGGCGCATGTCGACCAGCTCCACCACCACGTTGCGGTTGAACTTCCAGAAGGCGTAGTTACCCGGTGCTAGCAAGCGCTCGACCTTGCCGTCGATCCACAGCACACCGGTGCCATGCTCTGACACCTGTACCGCGAGCACACCTGACAGACCAGCCAACGGGCGTTGGCGCAACTGGGTTTGCGTCAGACGCTGCAGCAAGGCGGCAGGCACTTCGGCCGAAGTGCTGATGTCGATCACTTCCACGCGCACATCAACCAGCCCTTTCCAGTACAGGCGGCGGGTGGATGGCGCCATGATCTCAACCAGCAAGCCGTTTTCATAGCGCAAACCCACCTGGGTTTCGCTGAGATCGACGCGCACAAACTCCTGGTTGACAACCTCAGGCTCCTTGGCCATCAGGTAATCGGCCAGTTCGTGCGTGAAAGCGGTTTGCTCCAGTGCAAAGGTCTGTACCTTCAGGCGGTCAAACCCGCTGAACAGCCAGTGGCGACCTGGCTTGAGCACGCGCTCAAAATCGCCATTGCGCAGCAACAGGCCACGCTCGTTTTTTTTCACAGTCACACGCTTGAATTTCATGATGATTCTCCTTGTTGTTGCGTGCAGATAAAGGGTGCCGTTACAGGGGTGGTGGCGGATTGCCCGTGCTGCCGGATGGGCCTTGTGGCGGGCAGTGCCACGTACAGCCGCATCAAGTGCATGCTGTGCGCGCATTGCTGGTCACAGGCGCAGCCGGTGCGGGCGGACAATGCAAGCCGCCACCGCTGACAGGCCCTGCCTGCCCGCGCCTTCTGCACACGCAGCCAGGGCCTTGTGAACAGAATTTGCGGGCATGCACAGCCTGCGTTCGGCGGGGTGGTCTTTCGACCGTTCTTGGCTTATGGAGCCGGATTCGAACCGGCGACAGACGAAAGGTTGATTCGTTGCTCTACCAAACTGAGCCATCCATAAATGGTCGACGTTTCAGGACTCGAACCTGACACCTTGCGGTGCAACCGATGAACATCGCTATCAACTGCTTTCAGCAACGCGGCATGTGCAAGCCGCACTGGCCCCATGCCAGCAGCCGCACACCGACGGGGCGGGCTTGCGCCCCAACCCCTGCTCTGTCAGCGTTTGCTTGCCACAGAAGATTTGTTGGGCGCCTGAAAATTCAATTCAGGCGCGAATTTTTGGGCAGCCTCGCGGCCAGCCACTCGTGCACATCTGCGCGGATGTTGCGCCCCTTGAGCAGAAAATCCTCAAAGCGGCTTGGCACATAGTGCAGGTACAGCAAGGGCATGCGCGCTTCGTCGGGCGTGCGTGCGGCCTTGCGCCCATTGCACCCGGCACAGGCAGCAACAAGGTTCATCCAGCACCAGGCGCCACCGCGCGACTCGGGCAGGATGTGCTCGCACTGCAAATCCTGCGCGGCAAACACATCACCGCAATAGGCACAGGTATGCCGGTCGCGGCGCAGCAGCTTGTCTTTGGTCACGCTGGGGGTCACATCAAACAGATTGCACTTGGCCGCGCCGCGCACGGCGATGATGGGGTGCACTTCAAGCACTGAATCGCGCTGGAGTGGAACGTTGAAACCCCCACGCAGCACGGCCAGCGGGCCCTGGCCCAATTGCCAGGCCACACGATCCGTGGCGTAGTGCAGGGCGGCCTGTTCCACCGCAATCCAGGCCTGCGGTGTACCGTGCACATCAAGTTGCAAGACCTGGGTAAACATGCTGTTCTCCTTTCAATAAAACCATGAAACCTCGCTGGTGCGGGCATGTCCGGCTGAACGCCAAACCTGCCGGTTAAAAGCCGGACGCTCTACCAGTTGAGCTATACCCGCAAAATATGACAAAAGCAATTGGGGGTGACTGCTGGGAATCGAACCCAAATCGCTGGAATCACAAACCAGGGTCCTGCCATTGAACGACAGCCACCCCGAATGGCTTTTGTCTGAACTGGCTGCATCGACAGGCCTCGAACCTGTGACATCCGCGTTAACAGCGCGGTGCTCTACCCACTGAGCTACGATGCAAAAATTGGTGCCTCAGCCGGGATTCGAACCCAGAAAAGCCCTGCTTCTAAGGCAGGCAGGTGTACCAATTTCCATTAGCCACCGAGGCACAACTGGCACACCGTACCGGATTCGAACCGGTGGCTTTCCACTAGACAGGCGGACACTCTGACCACTGAGTTAACGGCGCAAAAAAATCTGGTCGTCCAAGGTGGGTACGATCCACCGATCAACGCCTTATGAGAGCGCTGCTCTACCGCTGAGCTATTGGACGTTGTGTACTTGGCATCCCAGGAAGAATTCGAACCCTCAACCTTCGGATTTGGAGTCCGTTGCGCTGCCGATTGCGCCACTGAGATAAATCCATGCTTTTTTCTGGTTGCAGCGGGTGGATTTGAACCACCGATCTCAGGCGTATGAAACCTGTGAGGACAACCACTCCTCTACGCTGCTGAACTGGCATCGCGTAGGGGATTGCTCGCACGATGTGCTCGGCCTTCAGCCCGCACCTTTGGTGCGTCCAATGCGCGATGCGCATTGAGCGAACCCCTGTTGGCAAACTGAAAACCTGCTGTCCTGGCCATCTAGACGAACGCGACAAATAAAGGAATTTCCATTTCGGCTGTGCCTGCACGCGAGAGATTCGCATCGGCGAATCCGGTGCACTCGCTGCACCTGCCATGTGCGCACATGGCAGGCACATCCCACCCCACCGTTCCCGCGGCAGCGCTTGGGTGGTATTGTGCAGACACACCCGAAATGGAGCATAAATACAAGGCATATCTACCGCCTTGCAACCATGCAACATCCCGAAAATGTGAGTACGCCTGCGCCAGTGCGCAAGCGCCTCACGGCAACTTGTGAAAGAACATGGCTGCCAGCACGATCACTGCGCAGCGGTACAGGCCAAGCCTGCAAACCAACAAAAAAGCCCGGTTTCCTTGCAGAAACCGGGCCTCTAGATACAGAGAAGTCGAGAGTAACGCTCAGCTGTGCGTACCCTCCCCGGTTGCGCGGCAATCCTCATGCTTGAACGATGTCCAGCCCCCATTGCACGCAGGCGCCATGAGCCGATAGCCCGCCAACGCGCGCGCAGCCAAGCCCATGCCGGGTTGCGGTATGCGGTTGATGGAAGCGCTCAGTCGTATCACGGATGATCTCGATGCAAAAAGGTTGAACATGGGAATACTTGCAAAGGTAAAGGAGGCTGCAGGCAGCTCCTTCACTTCTGGAACAAGATGTAGTGTAAAGAAACTTTACTGTTCTTTCAAGATTCGGCGATAATCTTTTTTGCAAGCGTTGCTTCAACAACACACACGCCAAAACATCTTCTGCCCATGCCCCAGCCCGCACCGCCACAACAACCCAACCTGTCTGTACTGCGCCGACAGAACCTGCTGGCGCTGCTGCAGGAGTTTGCCGAAAACATGGTTTCGGCAGGCGCGGTCACCAAAGGCATCGAGCAGGCTTTTGCCGAAAAAATCCAGGTCTCGCCCAGCATGCTCAGCCAGATGAAGGCAGGCCGCCCCATCGGCAACAAGATCGCGCGGCAAATCGAAGTCTTGTGCAAACGCCCTGCGGGCTGGCTGGATACACAGCACCCCGACCAGAAACCTTCGCCCGCTGAAGAAGCCTTTGTGACGCTTGCCAGAGAGGTATGGCGGTCGCAAAACGCCAAAGGAAAAAGGGAACTGCAGCAATATGTGCAGTCCCGCATGGCGAAACCCTGAAAGAGGTACACCTCTGTCTTGCGCCGCGCATCAGTGCGGGTGGATTCAGGAGAGTTAAAAATCTGGCGGAAAGAGAGGGATTCGAACCCTCGATACGGAAGAACCGTATACCGGATTTCGAGTCCGGCGCATTCGACCACTCTGCCATCTTTCCGCGGGTGTGCTTAGCACTGCCATGCGGTAGTCGGCGCATGGCAAGCTGTGGATTGTAGCTTTTTCTGGGGTGCGTTCGTCCGATTCGAATCAGGCGCGCAAGGCGTCCAGCCCGCCCATGTAGGGGCGCAGCACCTCGGGCACGGTCACGCTGCCGTCGTCCTGTTGGTAGCTCTCAAGCACGGCCACGAGCGTGCGGCCCACGGCGAGGCCCGAGCCATTCAGGGTGTGCAGCAACTCGGTTTTGCCCTGCGCGTTGCGAAAGCGCGCCTGCATGCGCCGCGCCTGGAAGGCTTCGCAGTTGCTGACGGACGAGATTTCGCGGTAGGTGTTTTGTGCGGGCAGCCACACCTCAAGATCATGCGTGCGCGTTGCGCCAAAGCCCATGTCGCCGGTGCTAAGCACCACCACGCGATAGGGCAGGCCGAGTTTTTGCAGAATGGCTTCGGCGTGCGTGGTCATCTCGTCAAGCGCCGCATAGCTTTTGTCGGGGTGCACGATCTGCACCATCTCCACCTTGTCAAACTGGTGCTGGCGGATCATGCCGCGTGTGTCGCGGCCGTAGCTGCCGGCTTCCGAACGAAAGCACGGTGTGTGTGCGGTAAGCTTGATCGGCAAATCGGCTTCGGCCACGATTTCGTCACGCACCAGGTTGGTGAGTGGCACTTCGCTGGTGGGGATGAGGTAGAGCGGCGTGTGGTCGGGATGCTCTTCGCTTTCCTGCCCGCCTTTTCTGGCGGCAAACAGGTCGCCTTCAAACTTGGGCAACTGGCCGGTGCCGCGCAGGCTGTCGGTATTGACGATGTAGGGCGTGTAGCACTCGGTGTAGCCATGCTCTTGCGTTTGCACGTCGAGCATGAACTGGGCAAGCGCCCGGTGCAGGCGCGCCACCTGGCCGCGCATGACGGTAAAACGCGCGCCGGTCAATTTGGTGCCCGCTTCAAAATCCAGTCCCAGTGGCGTACCGATGTCGACGTGGTCTTTGGCGGCAAAGCCCAGTGTTTGCGGGTTGGCACCCATGCCGCCTTGCGGTGCCCAGCGGCGCAATTCCACATTGGCGGACTCATCTGTACCCACGGGTACATCAGGATGCGGCAGGTTGGGCACGGCAGCCAGCATGTCTGCCAGTTCGGTCTGGATGTGGTCGAGCCGTTCTGCTCCCTGTTCCAGTTCGGTTTTGGCAGCAGCAACCTGCGCCATCACGGCATCGGCATTCTCGCCCTTGGCCTTGAGCTGGCCGATTTGCTTGCTCAAGGCATTGCGCCGCGCCTGCAGTTCTTCGGTGCGGGTTTGCAGCGTTTTGCGCTCAGATTCGAGGGCCTTGAAGGCGTCCACATCGAGAAAGGTTTGCGGATTTTTGCGGGCTTGCAGACGCGCGATGACGTTGTCAAGGTCTTTGCGCAGCAGGGTAATGTCGAGCATGGTGTGCGGTTGTGGATGAAAAAAGATCAGGAAAAATCAATGTCTGATGCGCTGTCGTCGTCAAGCCTCAGCCCTTTGGGCAAGGGGAACGACATGGGCTCGGCCACGCCCTGCATACTGCGCACCGAAAGCACGCCCCATTCGCGCAGGCGCTGGATCACCTGCTGCACCAGCACCTCGGGCGCACTGGCGCCAGCGGTCAGCCCCACTTTCTGCGCGCCCTCAAACCATTGGGGTTGCAGGTCAGAGGCATCATCGACCAGATAAGCGGGTATGCCCAGCCGCAAGGCCAGCTCAACCAATCTTTTGCTATTGCTGCTGGTTTTGCTGCCTACCACCACCGCCACATCAACCTCCTTGCTCATCAGCTTGACTGCGTTTTGCCGGTTTTGTGTGGCGTAACAGATGTCTTGCTGTTTGGGCTCGCGAATGTTGGGGAAGCGCGCCTTGATGGCGGCCGTAATGGCTGCTGCATCGTCCACGCTCAGCGTGGTTTGCGTGACCACGGCCAGTTTTTCGGACTGGCGCGGTTGCACGCGGGCCACGTCGTCTTCGTCTTCGACGAGGTGGATGCCTTCGCTCAACTGCCCCATCGTGCCTTCCACTTCGGGGTGGCCCTTGTGGCCGATCATGATGAATTCGTAGCCCTCCTTGGCGAGCTTGGCTACTTCGACGTGTACCTTAGTCACCAGCGGACAGGTGGCATCGAACACACGGAAGCCCCGTCGGTCGGCCTCGTCGCGCAAGGCCTTGCTCACGCCATGGGCGCTGAACACCACCGTGGCACCTGCCGGAATGTCGTCCAGTTCTTCGACGAAAATCGCGCCCTTGTTCTTCAGGTCATTGACGACGTGCGTGTTGTGCACGATTTCGTGGCGCACGTAGATGGGGCGGCCAAACTTGGCCAGCGCGTGCTCCACGATGTCGATGGCGCGATCGACCCCGGCACAAAAACCGCGCGGCGCAGCCAGCACCACTTCGCGTTCGGATGTTTCCGTAGCTGCTGCGACGGGTTGGGAGGGGGACAAAGACTGCTTCATAAGATACCGATCACTTCAACTTCAAAGACCAGCGCCTGATCCGACAAGGGGTGGTTGAAATCCAGCAGCACGGCCTTCTCGCCAAGCTGTACGACGGTGGCTGCCAGCCGGGCTTCGCCGTCGGGCGTGGGAAACTGCAGTACCTCGCCCACATGGTACTGCGCCTCGGGGTCGCCAAATTCCTTCAGCGCGCTGTGGCTGAGCCATTGCCGCTTGCCGGGGTCAGCCTCGCCAAACACGCTGCCCGCAGGCAGTTCAAACGCCTCGCGGTGGCCTTCGTGCAGGCCGATCAGCTTTTCTTCAAGCGGCGCGGCCAGCGAGCCGCTGCCCATCTGCAGCGTGGCGGGCTTGCCGCCAAAGGTGTTGATGACATCGCCGTTGGCACCAGCCAGCCGGTAATGCAGGGTCAGAAAGGAATCGGGCTGAATGGTGGGGGTGGCGGTTCCGGACATGGCTACAGGCAGCGCCAGCCATTGGCTGGCAGAAAAATAAGGTATTGTAGAAGGCACCGCACGCCCGCGCGAATGGCCACAGGAACCAGCGGGCTTTACCCCCGGTTTTCATTGCGCGCATGACATGAAACTCAGCCATCTGCCTGCCCAGACCCTGCCCCGTGAAAAGCTGCTGGCGCGCGGCGCTGCCAGCCTTTCCGATGCGGAACTGCTCGCCATTATTCTGCGCACCGGCATGGCAGGCAAAAATGTGCTGCAGATGGCGCAAGAGGTGCTGGATACCTGTGGCGGGCTGGCAGGTTTGCTGCATGCCGATGCGGTGCAGCTCAAGCGCATCAAGGGCCTGGGCGGCAACGCCAAGCGCGCCGAACTGCTGGCCGTGATGGAACTCGCCCGCCGCGCCGTGGCACAGCAGATGCAAAAGCGCACCAACCTCGGCAGCCCTGAACTTGCCATGCAGTATGTGCAGATGCAGTTGGGCCAGCAGGCGCAAGAGTGCTTTGCCGTGCTGTTTCTCGACACGCACCATCGGCTGATCTGTATGGAGACCTTGTTCACCGGCACCTTGAATCAGGCCAGCGTCTATCCGCGCGAAGTGGCAGCCCGCGCCTTGCACCACCAGGCCGCCAGTGTGATGCTGGCGCACAACCACCCCAGCGGGCAGGTGGAGCCTTCAGCCGCAGACCGCGCCTTGACGCAGCGCCTGCAGCAGGCCTTGGGCTTGCTGGATATTGCCGTGCTCGACCATTTGATTGTGGCGCCCGGCCAGGCGGTGTCGATGGCGCAGCAGGGGTATATGCCCACCACGACAATGGCAAACAAGTAACCATCCCCCGGCAAAGCCGGGGGCTTTCGTTATGTGAGCCGCTCAAA